>JBGSTE010000737.1:0-7400 GCA_041736655.1 Phycisphaeraceae bacterium
GCATCGGTCGGCCGTCCACCTACGCCGCGATTATCGGGACGATCCAGGACCGCAAGTACGTCCAGACTGTCACCCCACGTGACAAGCGCCTCCAGGCTACCGACCTTGGCAAGGTCGTCACCGACATGCTCGTCGATGCGTTCCCGAAGATCCTTGACGTCGGCTACACGCGTGAGATGGAAGCGCATCTGGACCAGATCGAATCCGAAAACAAGGACTGGCGGCAGACCCTGCACGAGTTTTACGACCCGTTCAAGGAAGCGCTGACTCACGCCCACGAAAACCTGCGACACGCCAAGGCCGAGACCCAGCCCGCGCCTGATGACCTGCGTTGTCCCAAGTGTGGCAGCGCGGTCGAGTACAAGTTCGGGCGCAACGGCCGGTTCCTCTCCTGCACCGGCTTTAATGTCCCGCCCCGCAAGGTTCAGGTGCAGGAGCACCCCGGCGAGTGGTTCCTTTACAAGGGTAAAGGCAAGGCTAGGCCCAAGGTCATGCGCGCCGACCAGAGCGCGAAGGTCAACTGGACCAAGCTGACTAAAGACGATCAGAAAAAGTTCCAGCAGCTCTCCGATGAAATGCCCGAGCCCTGCACGTGGGCGGCGCCGATCGACAAGCACGGCCGACCGATGCAGCCGGAGCAGACCGATATCCTCTGCCCCGAGCCGCCGATCGGTGACGGGCTGCCGATGGTCAAGCGTACAGGCCGCTTTGGCCCGTTCCTCGCGGCCCAGACCTATCCCGCGGCGCAGTACATCGTCAAGCTCAACCCCAAGACCGGCGCGGTCGAGTTGCCCAAGCCCCCGCCGATGGCGACGGACATGGTGTGCAGCAAGTGCAACGTGTCGACGTATTACGTCCGCGACTCCAAGCGCGGGTTGTGGTTGAGTTGCTCGGGCTTCCCCAAGTGCCGTGGCCGGGAGACCTTCAGCAAGCTGCCGGAAGAAAAGCAGAAGGAACTCGAAGCCGCGTGGCAGGCGCATCTGGACGCCAACCCGATCCCGGAGATCCGCACGACGACCGGCCGGGTGCTGATGGACGGCGACGACTACGTGCCCGTGGTCGAAGGCGAAGGCCAAGCCGCTGAGTCGCTGAGTGACGCGGCGTGAGGTTTTCAGCCTTTCCCAATTTGACATGCCTCTGAGTCTGAAGAGTTCTTGCGTTCCCCTCTTGCTGGATAACCCGGCATCAGAGGGCCACTGCTGATATCGCGCGCACTCGCATGGCAAACAAAGCCGCGATTATCGTCCAATTCCGGGGCTTTTCGGGTTGGCCTGTGGTTTGCTTCACGGTGAGGTACGGCATCGGCCTGCTGTGGTTCAGATTGTGTTACTCGCGATAGGAACGTGCCATGTTGTTTTTCCCGTTCACACGCTTTAAGTCTGCCCCGCGTGACATTTCACTTACGATCCATCCGCTTGTGACGCTGGAGGACTGGGTCGGTGCGGTCCACTTTGCCCTGATCGACGACGCTTTGAGTGAAGCGGATCAAGAGCGACTGCTGGACCTGATCACCGAGGACCCCGACGCCCAAGCGTTGTTCAGGCAGGCCATCGACGACGAGGCGATGATCAGCGCTTGTTTCTCGGCCATGTCGGCCGCGCCTGGCGAACCCGCACTATCAAGCTGATGCGGGGCGGGTCTTCGCGGCTGTTTTAAGCAGGACGCCACCGACGCGGTCCACGACGCGGCGTGAACGAATTGGTACACTTTCTGCATGTCAAGTGAAGATCGCAATCCCATCCAGGTTTGGCTTGACAAGGCTGTCGAACGTGAACGTAGCGAACAAGAAAAATGGTCAACCTTTGCAGAAACAATGAATCAGCCGGGTGTCGAGACCGAGCCTGTATTCGTTTGCGATATCGCTTTTAAAGAAGGGATGGTCACGTTGTGCGACCATTGGTGCGTTTGGCCGGAAGAAGGCAAAACGATCAATGTAATGCCTGGACTTTACAACGTCTTCGCGGTAGGTAAGGCTTTTGGGACCGAAAGGCGAATCGCGTCAGTCTCACTAATACACTCAGAATGTGAGACCGAAGAACTGGAACGTCAGGAATCGGGTTCGGTTGGCGGTGATTCTTGGGGCTTGATTATAGGCGAATATAAACGGTGGCATGATTCACTAACGAAGCAAGAGCAAGAAGACCTTGGAAATAAACTGTTCGGTACATACCCTGACGGGTGTGAGCGATTTGAATTGGTAGTGGGAGATAAACGCGTTCAGGCAGTTCGGTCCTTCACGGGCTGGGGCTCAGGTGTATTCCCAGTCGACACGCTCTGGGATAGGGGCGTTTGTGTTGGTTTAATATGTGAATTTATCTACGAAATCGCAGAATAGGCATTTTCCGGCCTACGCCGCAGCATCACGCTGGGGCTTTTTCTACAATCCGCAGTCATGAACGCCCGCGAAATCCGCAAGCTCATCTGTGCCGAGGATATCCTTGAATACTGCAAGCCCGTCCGCAGCGGCTGCTGGCTGTGGCAGGGCTCAAGACACAACGACGGCTACGCGGTGCTGAACTCTGGCGGACGGCAGGTCAAGGTCCATCGCGCGTCGTATCTCCTGAACAACGGGCCGATCCCGCAGAAGCGCTTTGTCGTTCACACCTGTGGCGACAAGGCCTGCGTTAACCCCGAACACCTGCTGCTCGTTGACCACAAGGGCCTGTACCAGCACAACCGCGAGCACGACCACGTCGCCTGCGGCGAACGCAACGGCTTTGCCACGCTCAACGCCAGCAAGGTCCGACGCATCCGCCAACTCGCCAAGAGCGGCAAGTACTCGCACCGGCAGATCGGCAACATCGTCGGTTGCCACCAGACCAACGTCACCCGCATCGTCAACCGCACCTACTGGGCGCATGTGAAGTGACGCATGGCCGGTGTGATGCGCTCGGCATCACGAACGCAATCTCACGAACCGATTGATCCGCGATTGGGGAACAGCTCCGGGTCGTTGGGCGCACTGGGCGATAGCACCGGGTCCATCAGACGCGTGGCCGACTCTCGCTGCTGCATCGGCTTCATCAACACTGCAAAGGCGGCGCGGGTCTGCTCAGGGGCTTTGCCGAGTTCGGCCTTGCGGTTGGCCTCACGCACTTCATCGACCACCGGGTTGAGCTTGACGACGTCCCAGCCGGCGGCGATGGCCTGGTCCTGAAACGATCGCAGCGCCTGGTGGATGCGCTTCTGCTGGTCATCGGTAAAGGCATCCGTCAACAGGCTCTGCTCGATGATCCGGGTCTGGAAGCCGGCGTGGTAGCTGGCCTGGACTTTTTCGCCGTGCTGCCCGGTGATCGCGTTGCGCGCGACATTGACCAGTTTGTCGGCCCACTGGGCGTAGTCCGCCTGCGTGCCCGCCTGCAGGCCCGACGCGGGGTTGTCGGTCAGTTGCAACCGGCTGTACAGCTCGGTGACCGCGGTCAGCGCCGCGTTGTCGATGCTGTCGCCGGCCGCGACCGCCAGCAGCAGACCCGCCGACTGATAGCCCGCCTGATACGCGTAATACTTGCGGTACTTCGCCAGTTCCACCGCCTGCTCAGCCTTGCGCAGGGAGGCGAGAGCTTCTTCGAAGGCTTGCTTGGCCTGCGTGTAGTCCAGGCCGTTGAACTGTTCGGTGCCGCGCTGGCGCAGGGTATTGAGCCGATCCACCGAGGCCGAGGCGAACTGACGCAGCGTCTGCTCGGACGCGGCCTTTTCCATCGCCGCGATCAACGTCGCACGGGCTTCGAGTGCGCCGGCCGCGGCCTGTGCGGTGTCCAGCGCCTGCTGAAACGACGTCAGCGCTGCATCGAGTTGTCCCTTCGCCTGGCTTAACGAACCCTTGTCGATCGCCGCCTGGGCTTCGCTGAGTTTAAGCGTGCCGGTGCTGAAGGCCGACTTGGCGTACTGCTCCGCCTGCGCGGCGGTCGCCTGGCCCTGCACGCGTTTAACTTCTTCCATCTGCGCGGTCACTTGAGCACGCAGCTCCGCATCCGCCAGCCACTTGGCAATCTCTGCGGGCAGCGGCTTAAGCAGCGCGTCGGCCTTGGCGAACTTCTCGTAAGCCTCAGTATAGCGCTCACGCTCCTGGTCCGCCTCTGCGTCGCCGATCAACTGGCCCGCCTGACTGACCGCCGCGGCGAACGGCTCGGGCACTTCCTGCTCACGCAACTGGTCGTAGGCGCTGCGGGTCGGCGAGCCGATGCGCGTGACCTGGTCGAGCGTGCGCTCCACCGGCTTGGTGCTGATCGTTGTCGGGTCGGTTGTGCCCGTGTTGTCATCTTTCTTTCCGCTGGTGACCATCACGAACAGGCCGATCGAAACGACAACCAGCAGCAGCACACCCAGGCCCAGCACGATCGGGTCCGGCCCACTGCGTCGAACGCGCCGTCTTGCGGCGACCGGTGCGTCCGACTGCCAGAGGTCTTCCGCGACTTCGGCGGTGGATCCCTCCTGTGCGGAGGATCGATGATCCAAACCTGCACCCAACAGCGTTGGCTCATCGTGCTCGGAGTCTTCTTCGTCTTCAAACGATTGAGGTGCCACCGGCTGCAGGAGGTCGGGGTCGATGGCTGTTGCAGCGGGCTTTGGCGCGGTCGGCGCGTTGCGCTGGGCGTTGATGTCCGCCTGAACCTTCTGTCGCTGGGCCGGCTCGGTGTAAGCGAGGCCCAGCCGATCGACTTCATCGGGCAGTGAGAGGTCTGTCAGGCACACGCCGCACTGCTGTGCGTTGGTGGAGACGTTGCCGCTGCAGGCGTGGCACTTGCCCAGGAGGCGCGAGAGGCCGGGCGTCCGGTCGGCGCGATTCCAGAACTGGTGGGTGGTCGGGCCACGGACGATGGTATCGGGCTTGATGCGTCCGCTGGCGACCTGGTGGCGGAGGATCGCCTCGTTAAAGCCGGGCATGAACGGCCGATCCACGTCACGGACGTACCAGGGCCCCATCGCCAGTTGCGTGGCCATGCGACTAAGCGGCTCGAACAGCCCGCCACATTGGGTGCATCGCGTGGCTTGCGCCGACTCTGGAACGTGGCCGCAGTAAGGACAGGGGCTTTCGGGCAACGGGCTTCTCCGGTCAGCGTACCGGGGCGGGATGTTCCGTAGGTCCGGCGGTGACAGCAGTGGTATCGGCAAAATCTCAGCCACAAGGGTCTGGTTTCACCGCATCAAAACCGATAGTATAAGCATGGATTGGCTTTAAACCTCGTCTACTGTTTGTATTACGGAGTTCATCGATGAACGCAGGCCCACGCTTGAGTCTGATTGCCGGTTTGATCGTTCTACTGGGCTCGATGCTCTTGAGCGTCTCGACCTTTGGCCAGGACCAGCGGGAGATCGACCTCATCGCCCAGTTGGGCAAGGAAGAGATCGCGCGTCGTGAGGCGGCGGCCCTGGCGGCGGAAGAAGCGGCTCATAAGCAACTGCTCGAAGAGCAGTCTCGCCTCCGCGCGGTGTATGCCGAGTACCTGGGCGCAGCGCGTCGCGCCGCCCAGCGGGCCGTGGCGGTCAAGCGCAAGTCCGCCAACGCCGAGCAGATCGACGCGCTGCGTCGAGAGGCACGCGTGATCATCGACGAAGTGACTTCCGAGACCAAGCAGCGTGTCCCGGCAGAGCTCGACCCGATCTACGAAAAACTCGAACAGATGCTGGCGGTGTCGAGCGAAGACTTGTTCAGCGCTAACCCCGATCTGGCTGCGCTGCGTAAGCGTTTGTCGCCGGGCAGCGGCAGCGATCTGGACTGGGTCGATGAGAGCGCGATCCTTTATGCGCTCTGCGAAGACAAGAACGGGGCCGAGGTCATCGCCGGCAACATCCCGCATCGTGAAAAACTTTCGAAGGATGAGGCCGAGGCGATCGACCTGTGCAACCGCCGTCGCCTGGTGCTGGGCCTGAGCCCGCTGGCGATCGACATGCAACTGGTCGAGTGCAGCCGGGACCACAGTAGCGACATGGTGTCGCTGAACTTTTTCGCGCACGAGTCGCCGGTGGAGGGCAAGAAGACGCCGTGGGACCGCGCCAAGAACTTCGGCACCAGCGCCTCGGGCGAGAACATCGCCGCCGGCTACAACAACGGCCGGGCGGTGACGATCGGCTGGTGGTACAGCCCCGGCCACCTGCAGAACATGATGGGCCGAGGCCACCTCCGCATCGGCGTGGGCCAGAAAAACCAGCACTACACGCAGATGTTCGGGCGGTGAGGAGCGCGTGTTGCAGGCGTTCATTGCACGAAGCGACGCGGGTTTGCTTAGATTACCCCGCCTTTTTCTCTCGCATCAGTTCACGCTGCACACGCAGTTCATAGTGCGATGCAAGGTTCATCCAGAACTCGGCAGAATTGCCAAAGTAGTCGGCAAGTCGTATCGCAGTGTCGGCAGTGATGTTGCGCTTGCCATGGATAATCTTGCCGATTCGGTCCTGTGGCACGCCGATCGCCTTAGCCAGCGCATACGCAGTGAGCGCCATAGGCTCCATGAAATCTTCTTTGAGGATTTCACCGGGATGGATGGGGTTGAGTTTAGCCATGGTTGTAATCTTAATGGTAGTCCACGATCTCGACGTCGCAGGCGTTACTGCCTCGCCATGTAAAACATATACGCCACTGCTGGTTGACTCTGATACTGTGCTGTCCCTTTCGGTCGCCTTTGAGTGCTTCGAGTCGGTTGCCTGGCGGGATTCGTAAATCGTTCAGTTCAACAGCAGCATGAAGGATTTCCAGTTTTCGCAATGCGGGGCGATGAATAAGCGGAGGGAACGACTTGGGTCGTTCACGATTCCACAGCCGTTCGGTTTGTTTGCAAGCAAACGACTGTATCATTCTTGAATACTAATGCTTGGCGTTACTAATGTCAAGCGATTGTAGAGTACACTCACGTCCGCAGCGTCGCGCCGACTTGTTCGCCCAGTGCCTTGACTACCGTGGCGACCTGCGGGTCGATCTGGTCGTGGCGCAGGGTTGTCGCCGGGTCGCGGAATTGCATCCGCAGGGTCACGCTCTTCTTGCCCGGGCCGACCTGTTTGCCGCGGTAGGTGCCCACGAAGCTGGTCGATTCGAGTAGCTCAGGTTTGGCCTGCGTGATCGTGTCCGCGATCCTCTGCCAGGGCGTCGCCTCATCGACCACCACCGACAGGTCGCGCTCGATCGCCGGGTACTTGGGCAGTTCGCCGGCAATGTGCGTCGGCGGGTAGAGCGACAGCAGCAGCTCCAGGTCAAGCTGGGCCGCGACCACCGGGCTCTGCAAGTCGAAGCGGTCGGCGAGCCCTGTATGGATCAGCCCGAAGACACCGATCACCGTGCCGCTAAGGGAGACCGAGGCCGCGACCTGATAGTCCTTGTCGCTGACCGGATGGACCACCAGGCCGCCGACACGCTCGGGCCTGGCCTGATCGCCGGCGAGCGTTTCGATCATCTCCTGAATCGTGCC
>JBGSTE010000739.1:0-4573 GCA_041736655.1 Phycisphaeraceae bacterium
CCCCGCCGGAGAGCTTGGCCGGCCGGTGCGTCAGCCGGTCGGCTAAGCCGACGCGGTCGAGCATTTCGATCGCGGTTGCTCTCGCCGCCGCACGCTTGCCAGGCCAAGCCAGAATCGAACTACCCAGCATCGACCCGATCAGCACATTCTCCCGCGCGCTCAACTCCGGCAGCAGGTGATAAAACTGAAACACGAACCCGGCGTTTTGATTGCGATAGCGGTCCAGCCTGCCACCGCGCAGCGTGAAAATGTCCGTGCCCTCAAACACTACCGACCCGCTGGTGGGCCGATCCAACCCGCCAAGCAAGTGCAAGAGCGTCGACTTGCCCGAGCCCGATCGGCCCAGGATTGACAGCCACTCGCCCCGCTTAATCGACAGGTCCACCCCGCGCAGCACATGCAACTCCCGGCCAGCCTCGTGGAACGAGCGGCAGAGGTTGGTCGCCTGAATGATCGGGGAGTTGGGCGTCATAGGGTTTGTTGTTGAACCGCCAAGGCGCCAAGGCGCCAAGGAAGGCGTGTTTGATGAGACGCTTTGATTGTTGATTTAGACGCGATATTGCAGTTAATTGCATCGCTCTCAAGCCGACCACTACTCCTTACAATCCTGCCTTCCTTGGCGTCTTGGCGCCTTGGCGGTTCAAAACCAGTCTCAGAAAACTCACTCATACCGCAGCGCCTCCACCGGGTTAAGTCGTGCAGCGATGACGGCCGGGATGATCGCGCCCAGCACGCTGCTGACCACCGCGCCGACCCAGATCCAGAACACCTCGTTCCAATCCACCTGGTCCGGGATTTTCTCAAAGAAATAAAGCTGCGGGTCCCACATCCGCCAGCCGATGCGCTCATCAAGCGCCTTGGGCTTGTCTGGATCGATCGCGCCGTCACTTAACTGTTCCGCAGCGTTGAGCGTGCTCGAAATACCCGGCAGGGAGATATGCGGGAACGTGTAGTACGTGATCGCCATCAGCGCGACAAAGACGCTGAGGAACAGCAGGACCCCGGCCCCGAGCGAGAAGTCGCGCCGTCGGTAGGCGTAGGCCGCACCGATCGCGACGATCAGCGCCAGCAGCAGCGAGAGGCAGACGGTGACGATCAGCGTGCCCAGCCGGTTGGCCAGCGCGCCCTGAAGGTTGTTGAGGTTGGAGACGGTAAACCAAGCGAGCCAGACACCGAGCCCCGCGCCGATGAGTCCGATCGCCAGGCCGTAGGCGAGGAAGAGGTTGAGTACGCCGCTGGCCGGTGCGCCGATGGCGCGGAGCACGCCGATATCGCGGGTTTTCTCGAGGACGATCATATAAAACGTCGTGGCCACCATGATGATCGCCACCAGCGAGATGATGGTGAAGAGGAAGGTGACCATGCCCTTCTCGTTTTTGACCGCGCCCAGCAGCGTGCCGTGGACCGCTCGCCAGGTCAGCACCTGCAGCAGCGTGCCCGGGCGCTCATTCTCAAACTGACTCACCACAACCTCGCACGCAGCACGCAGCGATTCCTCGTCGATACCTTCCGCCGCCTTGACGTAAACATGCGTGCAGCGGGCCTCGCGGATGACGGCGTCGCCGCCCAGGCCGGTCGCTTCGTCAAAGTCGGTGTACTCTTCAAACCGCTGCATTTTCAGTTGTTTCTGCAGCCAGTCGAAGGGTACGAACAGGAGCTTGCTGTCCACTTCGTAGTAGCCGGACTTGAACTCGTTGACCACGCGGATCTGCGGCTGGCTGACGTCCATCGGCTGGCCCCGCGCGGAGAAGACCGGCATGGCGAGCGTGATCGTCCCGCCGATGTAAGTGTTGTCAAAGCTGTACGAGCCGTCCTTGGCCCGACTCTGAAACGGGCTGAGCGCGATGCCGATCACCGTGCCCGGCTGCTGGTCGGCCGAGATCGCGGGGTTCTGAAAGACCGCCGGCAGACGCAGGTTTTCACCCGCACTTTTCAGATCAACCTGCTTGCGGTCCGGCTCAGCGCCCATCAGCCGAAAGTCTGCACCGCGGTACTGCCCGAGCATGTCGTCGGCCGACCACATGAGCGTGCGGTCATAGGGAACGATCTGGTTGTACGCACGTGGCATGATGCCCTGCACGACCACCTCGCGCGTCTGCGGATAATTCAAATCGCTGAACGTCGCCGACGCGGGCGACACCACCGCCGCCGACGCGAGTTCAACCTCCGGCAGGGCCTCAAGTTGTTCGATGAGCTCTTCGTAGCCGGCAAACCCGGTGAGCGATGGCGACTGGATCACCACATCCGGCGTGAGCTGCTTGGCGGTGGTCTCCATCAGCCCGAGAAACCCCCCCATGACCGACGCGACGATGATGACCATCGCCGTGCAGATCGTCACCGCCACGGCCGCAAAGAGCGGCGCAAGCTTGCGGCGGAGGTACTTGGAGATCAGGAGGAGTTTGTACATTTTTTCGGAACCACAGATACACACGGATGTACACAGATTCAAGACAAAGATAATCAATCGGGTTCAAAGATGTTTATCAGTGAAGCACCATTGCCTGCATCTGTGTTCATCCGTGTACATCTGTGGTTTCATTCTTTGCCTTGTGGCCGCATCAGCGGGAAGAGGATCACGTCGCGGATGCTTGGGGCGCCGGTGAGCATCATGACCAGGCGGTCGATGCCCAGGCCGATGCCGCCGGCCGGGGGCATGCCCACGCGCAGGGCTTCGAGGAAGTCTTCATCGACCTGCTGCTGCTCTTCACGATCGCCGACCTGACCGCGGAAGTGGCGCTCTTGCTCGTCGGGGTCGTTGAGTTCGGTGTAGCCCGGGCTGATCTCCACGCCGTTGATGGCCAGTTCGTAGACATCCGCGAAGTAGTCGTCGTCCTTGCAGCGCTTAGCAAGCGGGATGATGACGCCGGGCACGCGCGTGACAAAGCAGGGGTCGATGAGGGTGGGTTCGATGAGCTTTTCGTAGACCTCGGTGAGTTGCTCGGCGGGGGATGCCTTGTGAATTGCTCCAGCAAACAACCCCTGTGCAATAGATTCTGCAAACTTGAAGTTGTCATCACTCACGTCTGGCACTTTAGCAATCACTTCCTTCTTTACTTCGTCAACAACTTGATCAGCCATGAATTCATTGAAAGCGCTAGCGAGTTCAGGATGCAATTCCTGAAGTGGTCGCTTATCAAACTTCCAACCCGTGCGTTCTTGAACAAGATCGACCATCGACACGCGACGCCAGGGGCGGGAGAGGTTGATGGTGCGCGGGGGGGCTGAAGCCCCCTCCGCCTGAGGGTGTTCGATGATGAGTGTGCCGATGACCTTCTCCGCGACGGTGCACACCATGTCCTCGACGAGGTCGGCCATGGTTTCCCACGAGCCGTAGGCGTCGTAGGCCTCGAGCATGGTGAACTCGGGGTTGTGTCGTGGGCTGATGCCTTCGTTGCGGAAGTTGCGGTTGATCTCGAAGACCTTTCGCATGCCGCCGACGAGCAGGCGCTTGAGGAACAGTTCCGGCGCGATGCGGAGGGTCAGCGGGATATCGAGCGCGTTGTGGTGGGTTTTGAAGGGGCGAGCCGCGGCCCCGCCGTGCAGGGACTGGAGCATGGGGGTTTCGACTTCGATAAAACCCTTGGCGCGCAGGTAATCGCGGATGGCGTCGATGATGGCGATGCGCTTCTGGATCGTCTGCATGACGTGGGGGTTGGTGTGCAGGTCGACGTAGCGCTTGCGGTAGCGGGTTTCGTCGTCGGTCAGGCCGTGGAACTTGCCCGGCGGCAGGGCCAGGGACTTGGTGGTGAAGGCGAAGCCGGTGGCGAGGGGGTCGGTGGTTTCAGATGACTCGTTCCCGCCGGCTGAAGCCGGCAGGCCTGCGGCCCAGGCGGTCAGTTCGCCGGTGTTGGTTTTGCCCAATGCGCCGCGCACGGCCACGAGGTCGCTCAGGTCCGTCTGCTTGGCGATATTAAAAGCCTCTGCACCGACCGCCTTCTTGCTGATGCCCACCTGCAGGTCGCCCGTGTCATCGCGCAAGAGCATGAAGATCAGGTTGCCCATCACGCGGTGCTGCATCACCCGGCCGGCCACCGACACGACCGGGCGGTGGTCTTGCACGATCGGCGGTTGATCGTCCGGCGTGCCGGCCTTCTTCGCCTCGCGCTGGGCCTCTTCGGCCGCGCGGAACGCCTTGTCGGCCGCTTCGTCGTATACAGCACGGGCGTCGGCGAGACAGATCAGCCCGTCGATGCGCTGGCCGAAGGGGTCGATGCCGAACTCGCTTCGCAGGCGGTCGAGCTTGCGTCGGCGGTCGGCGAGCAGCTTCTCTCGGCCGGCCTCGGGGGCGGTTTGGTCGTCAGTCACGGCAGTGTCGGTGTCGGTCATGGTGATGCTGTTGTACCTGATCTATAAAAGTCGAATGGTTTGGCCTTGCAGACCAACGGCGGGCGGGCGGCCCACCCCACAAGTTCTATTGAAATGTCATCCAACAAAAAACCCCGCCGGTTGGCGGGGCTTGATTTGCGTTGGGGTCGCGGTTGCGCGGGGCAACAGCAACGGCTACCGCCGGGGTCTTATTCAGCCACAGCAGGGGCCGAGGCCTGGGCATGTTTGGCAGCGCTCTCAGCGGCGG
>JBGSTE010000743.1:0-2545 GCA_041736655.1 Phycisphaeraceae bacterium
CTACGTCAACGGCTCGCTCGTCAACACCGCGGATATCATCGCCGGCAGCGACTGGGCCGGCGTCAATAACTCGAACTTGGGCACGCCCGACGCGTTCCAGATCTTCGAATTCGTACCGAGCATCAACCCCAACGCCGGCGACAACGTCAACGGCATCTACGCCGGCGCCTACCCGCAGGACGGCGCGACCATCGCCTTTGCCGCCTATGAGTTCGGCGTTGGCGACAACACGGTCGAAAACATCCTCGTCTCGCTCAATGACCCGGCAGACCTCGACAACGATGGCGACGTCGACGACGCGGACTTCGGCATCGCCTTCGCCGCCTTCACAGGCCCCGGTGGCGTGAGCACTTCACCCGCAGACCTCGACAACGACGGCGACGTCGATGACGCCGACTTCGGCATCGCCTTCGCCGCCTTCACCGGCCCAGGCGGCGGACCGGGCGTCGTTCCCGAACCCACCAGCCTCGCGCTGCTGGGTCTGGGCGGCCTGATCGTCGCACGACGTCGACGAGCCTGATCGTTACGCAAGCCTCAGGCCTCAAGCCTATTTCCAAATCCTCCTTCGCCCGGTCGACACCTCACGGAGTCGGCCGGGTTTTTCTTTTCTAAGCGATTGAGCCCTCGCCTTGGCCGCGCCTGTGCTTGTTGTCCTGGCCCAGCACTTTCTGGCGGTAGGCGCTGGGGGACAGGCCCACCTGCCGTTTGAAGACCTGGTTCATCACGTACAGCGTGGCAAAGCCGACCTTTTTGGGGATGCTGCCGATCTGTCGGTCCGGCTCAGCCAGCAGGCGCTTGGCCTTTTCAAATCGCAGTCGGCGGATCTCGTCGCTCAGGCCCATGCCCATCGCCTGGGCAAATCGCAGCTGCAGCAGCCGCGGCGAAACATTCAGGGCGTAAGCGATGTCGTCCACCCGCAGCTTTTCATGCAGCCTTGGCGCGACATAGCGCAGGGCCCGGCCTACGAGCGGGTCTTCCACCGCGAAGTAGTCGGTGGTTTCCCGCCCGACCACGCCGATCGGGGGCACAAAGACCGGCTGATCGGGCACCGCCCGGCCGTCCATCATCTGTTCAAGCAGTGCGGCGGCCTCGTAGCCGACACGTTCAAAGTTGGCGTCGATCGCGGAGATCTGGGGGGGCACGTTGACAATCGCATCGACGTTGTAATGGCAGATGACCGCCAGATCGTGGGGCACGTGCAGGCCGTAGTCCCTGGCGTACTGCACCATCATCCGCGCGAAGTGGGCGCTACGGACAAAAACACCGGTCGGCGGCGTGACCGTATCGAAGATGTCGAAGATGTCCTTCTTCACCATCAGCCACTGGTCGGGGTCACTCATCTGGCGCTCGTTCAATTCAAGGACCCGGCAGGCCACGCCCAGCTCATCCGACCTGTCAGCGAAGGCCTTGGCCGTCAGCCGGGAGTGTTGGTGCTGCTTCTCAAAGACCACGAGCAGTCGCTTGAACCCGCGGTCGATCAGGTGCTCCGCGGCGATCTGTCCGTTGCGGAAGGGGTCGGCATAGACGCCGGCAACGCCCTTGCTATGAGCCTGGTAGAGCACATTGACCAGCGGCACACCCTGTCGCTTGAGGCGTTCTTGCAGGGGCGGGAACCCGCGAGCGATGACCCCATCGTATGGCGGGGCCTCGTGCTGATCGCTGATCGCATAGCCCGGATGCTCATCGATCACACACTGCCAGGATCGCTTCTCCCGCGCAAAGCGCTGAACGCCGACGAGCACCTGCTGGTGGTGCGGGAACGGGCGATCAATCTGGATGGCAATCGCAACGCGTCGGGTGCTGTGCATGCTGTGGCTTCTAGCGAATAAGAGGTATTGCGCATTAACAGCTAAAGTTTACGCGATTATAGCTACGACTGAGGCTATCGTAGGTGTGTTGCCTCAAAACAATATCGCCGCGTGTCCTGCTCATTCACGTGTCGCAATCGAACACCCCTACTGACCGGAGAAAACCTCATGCGTACGACCAAGACCCTGCTCACCGCCATCGCCGCCTTCGGACTGGCCGCCAGTGCCGGCGCCGCCCCGCTGCCGTTCTATACCTTCTCGGAGTTCGGGAGCATGGGCAACGCCAACACGACATGGGGCGACGGTATCAACCGCACCAACCTGTCGGTGATCTTCGAGGCCACGATCGACTTCACGCAAGCGGTCGATGATGTGACCACCCCGATCGCGGTGTTTGAACTGGGCGCCGATGCGATTGGCGCGGGCGTAGCGATCCATGGCGACGACATCCTCTTCGCCGCCGGCGGCGGAAGCATCGCCAACACCGGTGTCGTGTCCGGGCTGCACGGCCTGACGGCGGGCGACTTGGGCGTGCAGATCGTCGCGGTGCTCCAATACAACGCTGGCACCGATGGCATCAACGAACTGCTCTCGCTCTACGTCAACGGCTCGCTCGTCAACACCGCGGATATCATCGCCGGCAGCGACTGGGCCGGCGTCAATAACTCGAACTTGGGCACGCCCGACGCGTTCCAGATCTTCGAATTCGTACCGAGCATCAACCCCAACGCCGGCGA
>JBGSTE010000644.1:0-4201 GCA_041736655.1 Phycisphaeraceae bacterium
GCGGGTGGTCCAGGTTTTTCTCGACATAACTGCTGGCGCTGATGTCCTGCATCAGGAAGGTCCCGCCTAAGCGCAGTGCGCTGCGGACGTTGTCCAGCACCCGTGCCGGGTCTTTCTGGTCGTGGATGACATCGAAGGCCAGCGCCAGGTCAAACGCGTCCTGATGTCCCAGCTCGGTGATGTCGTGGGCCTTGAGGGTGAGGTTGCTCAGGCCCTTGTCGCGCTTGATCTCAAGGCCCACGGCCAGGGCGTCGTCGCACAGGTCGTAGGCGGTGAAGCGAGAGTTGGGGAAACGCTCGGCCAGCCAGCAGCTTGCCCGGCCGGCGCCGCAGCCGATCTCCAGCACATCAATGCCCGCTTCAAGCTGATCGATCAGCCCGTCGACCAGCGGGAGGATCGCCGACTCCAGCGCGGTGACGACGGTGTTGTTGCTCTCGCTGGCCATGACCTCGTGGAAGCGGTGGAACTCGCAGTAGTGCACGCCGCCGCCGTGTCGGAACTTGTCGATGACCCGGTCTTCGACCTGTCCGAGCACCGCGATCCACTGCATCGTGTTGGCGATGTTGTCGCCGCCGGCCGCACGGGTCAGGAAGGCCGCGTGCTCCGGCGGCAGCGCGTAGGTTTGCGTGTCCGGGTCGTACTGAACCACGCGGCCGACGACCATCGCGCCCAGCCACTCGCGGACGTAGCGCTCGTTGAGGTTCGCAGCCTCGGCGATCTGCGCGCTGGTCGATGCGGGCAGCGTGGCGAGCGTGTCGAACAGCCCGGTGCGGTGGCCGACCGAGAGCATCAGCGCGAGCGCCGCCTGGTTCACGGTGCCGAGCATGGACTGTGCGAACTTCTCAGCCTTGTGTTGATCAATGGGTGCGGTCAGTGCGGTCATCAGAGTCTCCTGGTTGGGGTGGGGGATCAGATCCGTAAGTGTTGGAAGTCATGCGCAAACGCAGGCCGTACTCATCGCCTCGTGTTCAAGCGGCGGGGGCGTGGACGTCTCTGCGGGTGTTTCGGTGGGTGCAAAAAGTTCGTCGAGCCGAACGGCGTGGATCAGCCGGCGGATGCGGGGCTTGGCGCCGTGCAGGGTCAGCCGGTCGCCGCGGTTGCGTAAGGCGTTGCCCAGCCGGACGATGACGCCCAGGCCGATGACGTTGATGAAGGAAAGCCCGCGGAGTTCGAGCACCGCCGAGCCCTCGAAGCGGTCGGGCAAGTTCAGCAGGGTCGACTCGAAGTCGGAGCTGTTCTGGACCGCGACCGAGCCCGACAGGCGGATGACCGCCGTGTCCTGGCCTTGGGCTAGCTCGATGTAAAAGCCTTGCTCGTGCAAGGTAAAATGCGTGTGATCGGGTTGCCTTAACATGGCGGTACTCGTATAAAATGTTGTTGTGCTCGCCCACGCGGGCTTGCGGGGTTCTTTCGGATCAAACATACACACTGCACAAGCGTGTATGGGTTGACTTGGGGTCAAGTTGGGGTTGACTTGTGGTCAACTTCTTTCACTTACTTCACCGGGAGCCAGATATGCCAGGCACTGCCTTTCTCGACCACACCGGCAAGCGGGCGCTCGAGTTGTTCGGGAACCGCGCTGAGCCGACGACCACGCGTGAGAAGCTGCTCGAAGTCGCGATCGATCGGTTTTATGTTCACGGATTTCATGCCGTGGGCCTGGACCAGATCCTCGCCGAGGTCGGCGTGACCAAGACGACGTTCTACAACTATTTCGAGTCCAAGGACGCGCTGATCATCGAGGCCCTCAAGCGACGACAGCAGTGGGAATCCAAGGCGTTCAACGAGCGGGCACTTGAAATCTCCGGCGGCGAACCGCGCGAGCTGCTGCTGGCGATCTTCGACGTGCTCGATGAATGGTTCAACCACCCGGATTATTTCGGGTGCATGTTCCTGAATGTCTGTGTCGAGTTTCCTTCGCCGCACGACCCGATCCATCGCCTGGGGATGGAGCACTATCTGGATGCAAAGGCCGAGTTCGTGCAGCTCGCCAAGGCGGCCGGCGCGAAGGACCCCGAGCGGCTGGCCGAGCAGATCGTGGTGCTCATGCAGGGCACGCTGACCCACCGGCAGGTCACCGGCGACAACGACGCGGCGGTCAAGGCCCGCGAAGTCCTCGAGTTGCTGATCGATCAGTCATCAGACAAGTAAAATGCGGGTTTTCCGCAGCGGTAAGAACCGCACCTCGTTTACGAAACGAGCGGGCTGTATACCGGCTGGGCAGCAAACGCATTCCATTGCGGGCGATGATTCACCTCACCAGCACTGAGCGGGCTATCATGCCCGACCTACAGCGATGCACTGCAAAGCTGATATCGGTCTGAGTATGAATACCAATCGTACGCATCACACAATCAAAGCAACGGAACCCCACGACGATGAACCATGAATTGATCAAGCAGAAGTTTGACGCCGGCCAGGACTGGGCCGTCTACCTCGCCACCGGTACCGCCGACCAGCAGTCGGCGTGGAAGAAGATCTACGACCAGATCGCGCTGACCGATGCGCAGCGTGCGATGCTTGGTTCGTGTGTTCGCGAGATGCATGTGATCGCGCTGTCGGGCATCTGGTGCGGCGACTGCGTTCGGCAGGGCCCGATGTTCCAGAAGATCGCAGAGGCCAGTGGCGGCAAGATCAAGCTCAAGTGGTGCGACCGTGATGAGCACATGGACCTGACGCAGCAGGTGACGATCTGTGGCGGCCAGCGCGTGCCGGTGGCGGTCTTCGCTGCCGAGGATTTTGAGCTCGTAGGCTGGTACGGCGACAAGCCGCTGTCGCGCTACCGCTATCAGGCGGCCCAGTTGCAAGGTGCGGGCTGTCCGCTGCCGGGCGCGGCGGTGGCGGATGATCAGCTCGCGGCCGAGTTGCAGGACTGGGCCAATGAGTTTGAGCGTGTCCAGTTGCTGCTGCGGCTGTCGGGCCGGCTGCGGAAGAAGCACAACGACTAAGCAGGTGGCCTCGCACGTACAAGCCCCGCGGGGAGCGGGATTTGCCTGTCTTGTCCGGCACGATTACACTTCCGCTCTTACCCAGAGCGGGACGGTGCCGGAAAGAGGGTCCGGGAGGTTTTAAGTCCTGAATTGGCAGTACTTCAGAACGTTGTGTGCGCTGCCCTGCGGGGACGGAGTCATCGGTGGCCAAGAAAAAGACAACCAAGAAGACGGTCAAAAAGCCAACCCTCAAGAAGGCCGCGGGCTCGACGGCAAAGAAGTCGCCGGTGAAAAAAACGTCGGCCGCTAAGCCGGTTTCCAAGAAGGCGCCGGTCAAAAAAGCCTCCACCTCGAAGACCGTCACGAAGAAAGCCCCGACATCCAAGGCTGCGGGTACGAAGAAGTCCACCAGCAAGGCTGCGCCCGCTAAGCCGGCGGCAAGTAAGCCAGCATCAAACAAGAAGGCCCCGGCAGCGGTGGCCGCTCTGTCAGAGCAAGCCCTGCTCGAACAGGCGCTGGACAAGGAGTGGACGATCCCCCAGCTTAAGCGGATCAAAACCGGGCTGAATAAGAAAGACCTGGACTACTTCCTGCAACTGCTGCTGGAAAGACGGGCCGAGATCATCGGCAGCGTTCAGGGCATGGAAGACGCGCGCAACGCCTCGCTGGGCGACATCGCACACATGCCGCTGCACATGGCCGACGTCGGCAGCGACAACTTCGAGCAGGAGTTCACGCTGGGCCTGATGGAGTCCGAACGGCAGATGCTGCGCGAGATTGATGAAGCGATCCTGCGGATGCGCGAGGGGTACTACGGCGTTTGCGTAGACTCTGGCCGACCGATCAACCGCGCCCGGCTTGAAGCCAAGCCCTGGGCTAAGTATTGCATCGAAGTGGCCCGCATTCGCGAGAAGCGCGGCTGGTAAATAAGTAGCGCCGGCCCCCACGTTTTGCCGGGGCATGACGAGGGACCACGACACATGACCGATCAAGGCGACAAACCGACAGGGTCGGCCAAACCGATCACGCGCGTCGGCCGTCGGCCGCGGCCCTGGGTGATCTTCGCCGCCCTCGTCGCGCTGGTGCTGTTCATCGACCTGGGGCTCAAGGCCTGGTCCTTCGGCGGGCACGTCTGGTCGTTCAGAGATATCAACGACAGCCCCGTTCGCGTACGCACCGCAGAGGCCGGCGGCCCGGAAGTCGTCGTGCCCGAGCTTGCGGGCGACGGCTGGCGCGTGGTGTCGCAAGTCGGGCCCGGCGGCGAGCCGCCC
>JBGSTE010000648.1:0-6026 GCA_041736655.1 Phycisphaeraceae bacterium
GCTCGGCGAGGACGCGCGCCACGTTCACCCCGCCGCCGCCGGGATAATAGCGCTCGTTCGAGGTTCGGATCTTGTGGACGGGCTGCACGCGCTCGGCCTCGGCCGCGCTGTCGATGCAGGGGTTCAGGGTCAGGGTGACGATCGGCTTCATCTGGGGGCCCCGGCGGCGACGCTGCCGGAAGCTGCCCTCTGGCGCGGCCTAAGGGAAGGCCCCGCGCGCATCGGAGATTTACGCAGCCCCGGCCAACAGCGTGTTGTACTTGGTCAGGTCCAGCCCGCCCTTGGCCTTGTCGGGGTTGTGGCAGTTAAAGCACGACTGCTGAAGGATCGGCCGAACGTGATCGTTGAACGTGACAACGTCCTCGGCAATCGCCGGCATCACAACCATCGTCGTCGTCAGCAGCAGTGTGGATCGCATGGTCTTCTTTGTTGGAGTTGGGTTTTGGGGATTGGGAGTTAGGGAACACAGATCCCCAATCCCTAAAACCTAAACCCCAAATCCTCAGTGATTAAACATGAACTCCTTCGCATTCAACAGCGCCCAGAACACATCTTCCAGTGCCTGCTTTTTGTTCTCGGTCGTCTCGATCAGCCCCAGTACGCGCTGGCTCTCGGCCTGCGTCGGTGGCCGGGACAGCGCGGCGCGGTAGAGGTAGTCGACGACCTGGGCGTGGTCCTTGCCCTGCTCGAGCAGTTTGTCGATCAGCTTGCCTTGTCTGATCTTCTGGTTGGTCGTGCTGCCGTTGATGAGGTGCAGCGCCTGGCTGAGGTTCGGCTCCATCACGACTTCGCAGGTGCAGACCGACTCGCGCGTGGCCCGGCCGAAGGTCGTGAGGAAGTACGTGCTCGTGTTGCCGTCGATGATCTGCACCGCACGCGCCCCGGGCGGCAGGCCCTTGAAGTCGTCCTCCGTCTGCGTCACCTGGCTCAGGCAGTCCAGCAGGATTTCAGCGCGGATGCGGCGGGGCTGGGCGTGGCTGAAATTCGTCGCGTCGGCGGCGTTACTGGCGTTAGCCACTGTCGAGCGCTGGTAGGTGCTCGACGCGCAGATGTCGCGGATGAGCTGCTTGATGTCGTAGTCCGTCTCCACCAGCCGATGCGCCAGCGCATCCAAGAGCGCCGCGTTGACCGGCGGGTTAGAGATCCGCACATCATCGATCGGGTGCGTGATGCCCCGGCCAAAGAAGTGCTCCCAGACGAAGTTGCCCAGGTTGCGGTTAAACGCATGATTCTCCGGCGAAGTCAGCCATTTCGCGACCACCTCACGGCGATCCTTTCCGCGGTCGATCTCCGGGCTCTGGCCGCCCAAGAACGTCGGCTTCATCTCCCGGCCGTCGAGCGGGTGCTTCACCTCGCCGTTGCCGCGGAAGACGATGCGTTCGCGTGGGTCGGCCCCGCGCTTACGCGCGATCTGCGCGAAGAACGCCGCGAAGCCGTAGTAGTCGTCCATCGTCCACCGATCAAACGGGTGGTTGTGGCACTGGGCACACTGCATCCGCGCGCCGATGAAAACCTGCACGACGTTCTCAGCCACCTTGAGCGTGTCGGTTTCCACTTCGTAGTAATTCGTCGCCGGGTTCTTGAAGGTCCCGCCCGATGACGCGAGCAGGTCGTGGACGACCTGGTTCATCGGCCGAGCGTCGGCGATCTGCCCGCGCAGCCACTCGTAGTACAGCACCGCCGCCTTGGGGCTGATGCCCTCGTTGTTGCCGCTGCTTCTGATCTGCAGGCGCTCGGCCCACTTCATCGTCCAGATCTCGACAAACGCCTTGTTCTCCAGGAGCTGGTCCACCAGCTTCGCACGCTTGCCCGGGTCGTTGTCCGCTACGAACGCGTCCAGCGCCGCGACCGGCGGGAGCTGGCCGATGATGTCCAGGTAAACCCGCCGGGCATACGTCGCGTCATCGCAAAGCTCCGACGGCACGATGCGCATCTTGCGGAGCTTGGTGTTCACGTAGTCGTCGATGAAGTTCGCGCTGGCCAGGTGCGCGGGGTAGTCCTTGCCCGAGTCCTTGGGCACGACGATGACTGATGTACCGACGGTGTGGGCGTCGTAGCGGGCCATGACAAACGCCTCGCCACGCTGGCCCGCGGTGATCGTGCCGTCGTTACCGATCGCGGCGGACGACTCGTTACTGGTCATCAAGACCGCTAGCGCTGTCACGTCGCGGTCGCTGCCGTCGGAGTAGTGCGCCAGCACGGTGATCTGCTGGGTCGCGCCTTCGCCTTCGAGCACGATGTCCGGCGGGAAGATCTCCACGTGCGTCACGCTTGCGACCTCGGCCGGGTCGTCGGGTGCGCCGCTGTCGAGCCAGGCCTTGATCGTGCGGTAGAAGGGCGACTCGGCCTCGAACAGCTTGCCGCCGGTGTGGGGCACGGCACCGATGGCTTTGGTCAAGAGCAGCGACTCGTGCGTGTCGGCCAGGTTGATGCGTCGGCCCGGCTGCTCGCGGGTGATCCGCCGGTGATCGCCCGCCGGGTCAAAACCAAAGAGCGAGAGGTTAAAACCGTCCTGCCCGCGAGCCGAGCCGTGACACGAGCCGTTGTTGCAACCACTCTTGGCAAACACCGGTAGCACGTCTAGCCGAAAGCTCACCACGCGCGCCTGATCCGCCGACTTGACGACCACGGGGATGCGCGTCGACTTGCCCTGGTACTCGACGATCAGGTGCGTGCTGCCGTCGGCCTTGGGTGTCACGACGCCTTCGTGTACCTGTGCGATCGCGGGGTCTTCAACGGTGTAAACCGCCAGGCGGGTCAGGTCGACCGTGACGCCGTCGACCTGCCGCGTGCGGACGATGACTAACTGCGCGTCCGACTGGGTCGACAACTCGATGGCGGAAGGAAACACGGCCAGCTCGCCGGGCTTGGGCTCCGGCTGCGGGGCGTTGGTATTTGTGTTGACGGGTTGTGCGGGCGCTTGCGTCGTGTCGTTCTCGCTGGCGTCGGCGGTCAGGTTGGGGTAGATCACCGCGAAGGCGGCGCAGAGCAAGAGCAGGCCCGGCAGCAGCCTCGCAAGCAAACCGGCATGTTGAAGGGTCTTACGCATCGTCCTCAGTTTCCTTGCTTCTCGACCTTGTCGGCGTCGCGCGGTTCGGGCCGTGGCTTATCGATCCGCAGTTGCCCGCCCCGGCCCAGGCGATGGATCACCGGCTCACCGTTGACCTGAATCGTCAACTCCGCCAGCAGCGACGTGTGCTGACCCGCCGGCGCATCGGCCAGCGTACTGACGCGAAAGACTGCCTGCTTCTGGTCGGGCGCGATCTTCAGCGTTTCAGTCGTGCACGACGCGGGCAGGCCCAGCAGCTTCAACTCGCCTTCGCCTGTCCACGGGCGCAGGTGCTCCAGGTCCACCACGACATCGACCGCCTCGCCCTGCACGCACTTGGCCTTGCCGATCTTCCCGGTGATGAAGGGCTTTTCAACCTTCAGGTCAAAGAGCTGGCTGGAGACCCAGACCGGCCCGCCGGCGACATTGGCCTCGGCGATGATGACCATCGGCCAGGTGCGCTGCGGCACAGCCGTGTTCGCGTCCAGATCAAAATACACCTCGCTAGCGTCCTTGTTCGCATCGACCCGGCCGGTCGCGCCGATGCCCGGCGGACGGTAGAGCGCATACAAACGAATCTGCTCATTAAAGCCCTCGTTACGCGACACATTGACCTTCAGGCGCAGCCGGCCATCGTGCACCAGCGGCGAAGCGGGGGCGGCGACATCGATCCTAAACGGCGCGGGCTCAGCCACCGCCACCGGGCTCGTACGCAGCAGGCTGTGGCGGTACTCGGTCTGGTTGGGGTTGGCGATCACGATCGGCGTGACCTGCATGAACGAGCCGATGACGCGCTGGGCACTGTCGCCAGATAGCGCACTCTGCGCGGTGATGTTCAGCAGCCGAACATCCAGCGGCGCGTCGGCCGCCGCTTCAAACACGACGGGCATCATGTCGCCCTGCTCTGCGGGGCCAAGGCCGTTGATCGTTACGCCCGTCGGCAGGCCGTCGATCAGCGGCAGGAGGTCGCCGCCGACCTGCTCCCGCCGAACACGGACCAGCGAAGCGCTGCGGTTGCCTTGGGGCACGGCGATCGCCTGCCGGCTCTGCGGGCGGTTCTGGTCGTAGCGGTGGATGTACGTCGTCAGCGATGGCGCGGGCACGGTCGCTTCGACGCGGTACACGTGCTCGGGCCCGCCGGTGTTGCGGTGGCCCATGACGCGGAAGAGGTACTCGCCATCTTCGGGCGCGGTGAAGGTGACAACGCTGTCCGAGCCGATCTGATCGTCGTTGCCGACCAGGTGCTCCTTGTTGTCGCCGCGCCAGACGTTGAGGACCGCGTCCAGCGCGCTGCCCAGTTCGCCGGCGTAGCAAGTGAGCGTGACCGCCTGGCCTTTGGTCAGGCGGAGCTTGTAATAGTCCAGATCGCCCGGCGATTCGATGATGCCGTTGAACGCGGCCGGCACCGCGTGGGCCGGTGCATCCTTCACGTCATTCATCGTGTTGTTCGTGCTGCTGTCCGCCTCGTTGACATTCGGCAGGGTGTTGACACGCATGCGATGGCCCGTCGGCGATGTCAAGCCCTCACGCTCAGGCATCACGACAAAGTCGTTGTCCGCCTGCGCCGGCAGGGTGATCGTCTGTTCAAAATCGCCCGCCGCGTCGCCGATGAACTTCAGCGACAGTGTCTGGCCCGGCTCAGCGCCTAGCGGAAACACCACCGCCGGCCTCGGGAAACTGCCCACGTGCATCAGGTACCGGTTGTTCTCACCCCCGCCATAACCCGAGTCGCGGATCACAATCACATAGCGCCCATCCGCCGGCGCAAGGAACGACACATACGGGTCCTGACGCAGCAGGGCGGTGTCATCGCTCACCGCCACTTCAAACCGCGACGCATTGAGTACCGCCAAATGTGAGTCGGTAAACCCGCGGCCCAGGCTCATTCCGTCCACCTGCACCGTCAGACGCTGGCCCTTGCTGAGCTTGACCGCGTAATAGTCGGCGTCTTCTTCCTCCGTTCGGCCGACAACCGTCACGCCTAGCTCAATCTCCTGCGGGTGGTCATAGCTCGTGCTCTGACGGTAGCGTTCGCTGTCCTTGATCCGCTCATCGCGCTGCTCCTCGACGATCGGCCGATCAATCACCTGAAACGTCAGCATCTCCGTCACGCCCGATCGCGTCACCAAACGCACCTGGTGCTCACCCAGCGGCGCATCGCCGGCGATCGTCAACGTCGTCTTGACCCGCTCCTTCTCAACGCTCACTGGCCCGGCCGTGATCCCCGGCGTGTGAAACACCACCGACGTCGCGTCACTCAGCCGGGCACCGTAAAACTGAACCTCAACGCTCTGCCCGCGCTGACCGACCACCGGCAGCAGATTCGTCAACTGCGGCGAGCCAGCCAACACCAGCGACGCGGGCCACAGCGACAACGCCAGCAACAGCAACAACGCGACAAGCGGGCGCAAGCCTGTCGCTGCGGGGTTGTGCTTCGCGTTCGTCATGCGGTTGGCTCGGTTATGCAATGAATGCGTCGACTCAGGCCTCGCGTTCGAGGGTCTCGCTGAGCACCCGCCCGCCATCGACGATCTCGATGGGCCGATCCCCCGGCGACATCAACTCCTTGTCCGCAGGGATGCCAAGCTGGTTGTAGACCGTCGTCGCCAGGTCCGCGTGGCTCACCGGGTTGTCCGCCACCGCTGTCGAAGTCGCGTCCGATCGGCCATACACCATGCCGCCACGGAAACCCCCGCCCGCCATCGCCACCGAAAAGACCCGCGGGTAATGGTCTCGGCCGGCATCCTGATTGACCTTCGGTGTTCGGCCAAACTCGCTGGTCATCATCACCATCGTCCGGTCCAGCATCCCTCGCTCAGACAAATCACCAATCAGCGCCGCGTACGCCTGGTCCAGCTCCGGCAACTGCTTGTTCATCGCGTCCTGGATGTTCTGGTGGTGGTCCCACCCGCCGATCGTCGTCGAGATGAACCGAACGCCCGCCTCCGCCAGCCGCCGGCAAAGCAAGAGCCGCATC
>JBGSTE010000667.1:0-2500 GCA_041736655.1 Phycisphaeraceae bacterium
CGCCTGATCCGGACAGACCCCAGACGATCCTCCTTCGCCCGGTCGATGCCTCACCGTATCGACCGGGCTTTTTCATTCAGCGGGTCAGCGCAAGGTTTTCCCATCACCTGCAAGGCCGATGGTGCCCGCTGCCGGTGCCGAAGGTGTAGCCGGTGTACACGCGCAGGCCATCGCTCGGGGCGTGGTAGTAGCGCGGGTAGGAATAGTTGCAGTTCCAGTTGTTGTAGTAGCGGGGTGCGCAGTCGTAGCCGTAGGAATAGCTGACGCTGGTGTAGCCGTAGTCGTAGTGACAGCCGGTGGCACCGAGCAGCAGGAGGGCGGCGGCACAGACGGACAGGAGGCGTGCGGGCTTGAGCTTCAACATCGCGGGCTCCTTTTGTAAGCGGTAACTGCATTTTATCGAGCGCCCATGGAGAACCCAAGAGGCTTTTGTGGATTTTCTGATTTTCAGGCGGGCTCCGATAAAAAGTCTTGCTTTGGCGGTGGGGTCGGGGGTATGCTGGGGGGACACATCCTTGGGACGCGCGGTTTTTCGATCGATTTTTCAGCGCGTGTTCCCGGCTCGGCCGTGAACGTCACGGCAACGGATCAACTCGGAGGGTCAGCCACAGGGGGCTGTCGCATGGTCAGCAGGCTCGGCTCAACTCGCATCGACCTGGACTATCTGCTGGACCGCTGTGACCGGATCACACAGGTCTGCCCGCACTGGTCGGCGGTCGCGCGCGAGCGGATGGCGGTGGGACTGGATGACGAGATGGTGCTCGGGCGGCTACTTTGGGACTTTGTGCACGGCGGGGCGACGCAGCGGCTATACGACGCGCTGCTCGAACAGACCCGACGCAGCGGACGCAAGCTCAGCTTCAACTACCGCGGCGACTGCCCGGGCTCGATCCGCTACATGCGGCTGGAGATGCTGCCTTATTCCGCCGGCGGTGTTCGGCTGCGAAGCGAGCTGCTCTTTGATCAGCCGCGCGAACGATCGGTGTACTTCACGCACGTCGCCTACCTGCGGCATCCTGAGTTGATGTTGTGCAGCCTCTGCCAGAAGCTCGAGCATCATGGCCGGTGGTACACGCTCGACGAAGCCATCGACCACACCGACGCGATCGACGATCTGATGCCCACCGAAGTGGGCGACACGGTGTGCGACAACTGCGTGACCCGGCTGGAGCTGGCGACGGGGGTGAGGTTGTAGAGCGGTTCGGTTTAAAGGTAAATCATGGAGTTCACAGAGACACGGAGGTCACGGAGTCAATCATACCCAGGCGCTGGTTGTTGTCGGTGTCTTAGCATGCAGACATGGAGAGTTCGTGGTATCGCATCGTGTCGCGGCTATTTCAATCGCAGTTGATCGAGGGTAAAGACGGCTCCGCATTCGGGACACTTCGCCTCGGTTAGGCCACGCATGTTGTAGCCGCATTGGGGGCAGCAATAGTCCGTGGTTTTGTGGCTGATCGGTCGGCGATTCTGGAACAGCGAGGGCAATAAGATGCCTAGGAAAAAGATGAATCCGATGCTGAAGGTGATGAAGCCGGCGCGTTGATCGCCTGTATTACCGAAAATGAACATGGACAGGCCCATGATCGTGATCGACAGGGCGATCATGGAGCCAACGATCACAATCAGGGAGTAGGCTTTCATGTTTAGATCAGTGTAAAAACAGCCTTAGTCCCGACAGGGCCATGACCATGCCGTGCTCGTTGGCGGCATTGGTGACGAGGTCGTCGCGGGCCGAGCCGCCGGCGTGGAGGACGTACCTCACACCGCTGCGGGCGGCGCGGTCGACGTTGTCGCGGAAGGGGATAAACGCGTCGCTGGAGAGCGCCAGTTCGCCGTTGCCAAAGCGTGCACACCATTCTTTCGCTTCGTCGGGCGTGATCGCCTGCGGCTTGCCGCTTAGCATTGAAAAAAGCCCGTCAAGTTCGACCGCGTCTAACTCGTGATAGCGGACGAACTGATCGAGCGCGTTGACCTTGTCGGGCCGACCGACGCCGGGCTTGAAGAGGTCGATCAGCGCCAGCGACTTGGGGTGCTGCTTGAGCATGAAGCGGTCGGCCTTGTCGCAGGCCAATCGTGTGCAGGCGATGCGTGACTGCTGTCCCGCGCCGATGCCGATGGCCTGGCCATGCATGGCGACGGCGATCGAGTTGCTCTGGGTGTGTTTGAGCGTGGCGGTGGCGACGAGCAGAGACTCGACCGCGCCGGCCGGGAGTTCTTTCTTGTGCGTGACGATGTTGTTCAGGAGCGAGGCGTCGATGACGACATCGTTGAAGGTCTGCTGGAGCGTCAGGCCAAAGCACGTGCGCGACTCGATCGAGCCGTGCGCGGGGGCGTAGGCGGGGTCGATCTGGAACATGACGTACTTGCCTGCTTTTTTTGCGGCGAGGATGGCGCGGGCGTCGTCGTCGTAGCCCGGCGCGATGATGCCGTCGGAGACCTCGGACTTGATGAGCGTGGCGAGCGAGGCGTCGACGGTGTGGCTGACGGCGATGAAGTCGCC
>JBGSTE010000669.1:0-3696 GCA_041736655.1 Phycisphaeraceae bacterium
GGCGGCACCCACACCTCCGGCCGACCCGAACGCGCCCCGCTCCTGGCCCGCTGCGCCATCGCCGCCGGCGTACAGGCCTTGTTTATCGAAACGCATCCTGACCCGAAGAGCGCCAAGTCCGACGCGGCCACGATGCTGCCCCTGACGCAGACACTGCAACTGCTGGGACAGTTGGCAAAGTTGTATGAGGCGGTGAAGGGGTTGTAATCGGAATCTATCGAGGTGTTTCGCCGGGTGGAAGAAAAAGCTGCGGGTCGATTTCGTTGATCTGGACCCGGTCCCACATGGCGTTGTAAAAGTGGTAGTACCGGCCGTCCTCTTCGTGGAGGTAGCCGTAGGTCAGGTCATACCAGCCGCCCTTGTGCTTGGGGGTATAGTCTTCGAGCGTGGTCATCAGTCTCGGGGCGCTCCAGTGGATGGGTTGCTCGCTGCCGGGTTTGTTCTCGATGCCGACGCTGACGTAGATCGGGTGACGGACGATGTTATGTTTGAAGACGTCTTTGACACCGTAGATGTTGCCGTCGTTGTTGCAGTGCAGCAAGGCGTAGCTTCCGTTGCTGAGTTTGGTGATGGGGTTGGCGCAGTTGGGGTTGAGGATCAGCGGGCCATCGTTGTCGCGGCGCAGCGGCCGAGCCTGTGTCCAAGTCTTGCCTCCGTCACTGGATGTCGTGAAGTAGGTACATCCATTGCCGGTGCGCATGGGCGAGAAGAGTCGGCCGTCGGAGAGTTCGACGACTTGCGCCTCCATGCCGTGCGACTGACCGGGCTTGCCTTCGATCGGGACATGGACGCCGTGCGGTGGCGGGGGATTGAATGAGAACACGACCTTGCCGGGGTCTTCTTCGGTCATGATGTTCTTGCTGGACATGTAGACCGGCTCGCAGCGGATATCGCGCAGGGCGGGCGGATCGGTCGAGGCGTTCATCGGCAGGACCATGACGCCATCGCGCGTGATGCGTGGCGGGGCCATCAGGTGCCAGCCCCAGTTGTGTCCGACCAATTCATAGACCGGCGAGTCGATGTCCCAGTAGGTGCCAGGCCCGGCGGGGCCGACCCATGTCTTGCCGTCGTCTTCGCTGATGGTATAGATCAGCTTTCCGAAGCGGGCACCCTTTTTGATGTCGCGCACGATCGAGAACTGGTAGATGCGATAGACCTTGTTTTGACCGATCGGCTCGGGCAGGGCAAACAACTGGCCCATCTCGCAGTCGAAGTCTTTGCGGCGCTCCAGCGCCGGGTCCTGACGCGGGTCGTAAACCGGGATACGATCGGCCGACCATGTCTTGCCTTTGTCTTCGCTGCGTTTGACATAGACCTTGGCATAACCGACACCGCCGCTGGTCACGGATATCAGCCAGGTCCCCTTTTGTGAGACAGCGAACGAATTGATGTACTGCTTGTATTCCAGTTCGTCGATGACAGCCATGGGGTGGCCGGCCCTGCTGTGCAGGCCGGCAAACGCGGGATCGCCCGTGTCCCAGCCCGCCTGCAAAAGGCTTGACTCGGCAGACGCTGCCACGCAAGGCGCGGCGGTCAACACAATCACTGCAATAACAAATAGCAACAATACATATTTCATGGTTGCACCCTGGGGCTATAATCTTGTGGTTGTAATGTACAACATCGATCCCCCGCGTGTTGCGCGGCAACTACGCAAACAGGCTCCATCGGATTATCCACAGGTTGTCTGAGTGTCAGGCCCGTCATGAATCACAAGCGACGGACGGGACGGCCATCCCACCGTTTTCCGAAAGGGCTCAGTACCCCACAATATCGTTCGGGTCGATGTCCATGAGTAGTTGCAGTTCGATGTCGTGTTCTTCCCATTGTTCGGCGTTGCCGTTGTAGGGGTCAAAGCCTGCTTTGTGGCGTTCGTCGACGAAGCTGCTGCCGGGCGAGCGTTCGGCCGAGCCGTCGAAGTGGGCGACGTTCCAGTAGGGGCGGTGGGTCGAGCCCGGGCCGGTGTTAAAGCCGTTGACGCGTTGGAAGCCCTGGAGGATGTCGCCGCCGAGGATCGCGGTGGAGGGGTCGTAGAGTGTCGCGGGCATGGGCTGTTTCTTGAGCGGTTTGCCGCCGGCCCCGCCGACGGTCCAGCGGAAGCTGGCGGTGTCGTTCATGTTGTACTTGTGCATGGGGTTGAACATGAAGGACGAGCCGATGTAGTTGTTGCCGTGGTCGAAGAAGCCGTCGGCTTTTCGGCCGGTGTTGCGGAACTTGTCGCCGGGGCAGTAGAACGCGTTGGGGTCTTCGACGTAGCCGCGCTTGTAGAGCACGCCCCAGCCGGTGTACTTGTCGCTTTTGGGGAAGTCGTAGCCCAGCCAGTTGAGGGTCTTGGCGATATTGCCCCATTGCCACCAGCCGTCGTTGTTCCAGCCGTCGACCTCCTGGGGCTGGTTGAAGCGGGTGATGGCGCCGTCGTTGTCCGCGGCGTGTGCGTGCGAGCCGACGGATAGCTGGTGCTGGTGCGAGAGGCACTGGGCCATCTGCGCCTCATAGCGAGCGGCGGCCAGGGCCGGCAGCAGGATCGCGATCAAGAGCGCGATGATTGAGATCACCACGAGCAGCTCGATGAGGGTGAATGCTCGGACGGTTCGCATGGCGGATGACCTTTGACGGGGTGCTGTGTCAGAAAAGTTGACGGGAGAAAGATGAATACGGCTCAGAACCAACGCCTGGCGTTTGAGGCCAGCGTTTATAGGTATAGCTTACCGCTTGACGCAGGATCGGCCAAACAGAAAGTGAAAGGAAATGAGATCAACGGTCGAGACGGTTCCCCGCTCACGGCCTGAGCAGGTTGGTTCCGACCACCTGGCCGTAGCGGAAGGACTCGAAGGCCCGTTCGAGGACTTGCCGGGAGGCGGGCCCGCCGGTGAAAAAGGGTTGGCCGCCGTTGAGGTTTTCGATTTCGCGGGTGGGGTCCGTGAAGAACTCGCCGCTGGCGTCGAGTCGGATGAAGTTGTAGCCGTCGCGGTGCTGGTCGTCGGTTCCGCGGGTTTTGTCGGCAAAGGCCTCGGCGAGCATGACCATGTCCGACGGGTCGCGGTCGAAGTTGAGCGTGTTGATCATGTCGGCGCTGTCGATCTGCGTGGTCGTGTAGGGCTTACCCTGATAGGTCTCGCGGTAGTAGTAGCTGGCGTTGATGAGGATCAGGCCCGAGACGGTCTGGGGTTGATCAAACCACCCGCCGATTCGCGTGTCGGCGGGGTTGCGCCCGCCGGGCTTGAGCCAGGTGTGGTTGTCCTGCATGGCCGGGCAGTAGAGGATCTCGGGCGCGGTGGCGTAGCCCTCGTTGAGCACCACGCCCATCCGCCGATACAGGCCAAAGCGTCGCTGCTGGATCGGGTTATTGTTGAGCCCGCTTAGTTGCTGCCAGACCGCGTAGAGCCCGTTGCTGACGCTGTTGTCTCCGCCGGGCGGGGACTGGCTCTTGTTGTCGGCGGCGAAGGCGGCGGTGGCGATGCCAAGCTGGCGTTGATTCGTGAGGCACTGCGATCGCTTGGCCGACTCTCGCGCAGCGCCCAGAGCCGGGAGCAGGATCGCGATCAGGAGCGCGATGATGCTGATGACCACCAACAGTTCGATGAGCGTAAAGGCCAGGCGCTTCATGGTTGACCTCGCATCACGGAAACAAGGCTGAAAACCTGTCCACGGCCGTCAAGCGATGGGCAGGCAAAAGGGGTCGAATCGGATCAGGCC
>JBGSTE010000670.1:0-2361 GCA_041736655.1 Phycisphaeraceae bacterium
CGGCGGCACACGCGTGCAGTCTGCCAACGCGGTAGCGAGCACGAACAACGCCGGTGCCGCAGACCTGGTCGGCCAGGTCTCCGCTGTGGCCAATGAAGACTCCAACACGATCCTCATCCTCACGCCGGACAAGAACTTCCCCCGCGTGCAGGAGATCCTCGACGAACTGGACAAGCCCGTGCCGCAGGTGCTCATCCGCGTGCTCGTTTCCGAGGTCACGTACGACGACAGCCTGGACATCGGCGTCGAGTGGGAGGGCATCAACGTCGGCTCATCGACCAACGACAATGTGCAGACCGACTTCGACCTCTTCGACTCGACGCTCGGGCTTAACTACCTGATGTTTGACAGCACCAACTTCAGGCTCGCCTTGCGGGCCCTGAACGCCACCGGGCGATTCGACGTGCTCTCTCGTCCCTACGTCCTCACCGCCGACAATCAGGAAGCCACCATCAACGTCGGCCAGCGCGTCCCCATCCTCACCAACTCACGCGTCGATGAGAACGGCGACATCATCAGCACCATCGACTATGAAGACATCGGCATCATCCTCACCGTCACCCCGCAGATCAACAGCGAGGGGCTGGTCGTCATGGACGTCTCCCAGATCATCTCCTCCATCGCCGACCAGGCCATCCCCGTCGCACCCGACCAGAACGCGGTTGTCTTCAACCAGCGCGAACTGACCACGCAGGTCGCCGTCGGCCACGGCCAGACCGTCGTCATCGGCGGCCTCGTTCAGGACCAGCTCACCGAGACCATCCGCAAGGTGCCACTCTTAGGCGACATCCCGATCATCGGCGCCGCGTTCAGACGCACCGAACGCAGCAAGGTCAAGACCGAGCTGCTGCTGTTCCTCACGCCGGAGGTCATCGTCTCCCCCGACCAGCTCACACCTGCGACGGAGAAAATCAAGAGCGAAAGCGAGACGCTCGACAACGCCATCGAGCCCGGCCGACTGCAGGACCACCTCGAAAAACTCAAGGCCACCCCGGGCAATGAAGGCCCCAAGTCCCCCGAGACGATCATCCTGCCCGGCGAACCCCAAGGCACGCAAGACCCCGCACTGCCGCAGGACGCCGAGCCCGAGCCAGAGGCCGAAAACCAACCCAAGCCCGAAGAAACCTCGCAAAACAGCGAGCCCGACGCATTGCAGAGCAGGCTGACGCAGTTGCGGTCAAACCCCGGCAACTGAAAGCGTTCGTCCTACATAGGAAATAGGATCAAGTGACCATGAAGCCGGTCCTGAGCGAAAGCGAAGGTCCGGATCGAGTCATCATGGAGTCTGATCCGGACCTTCGCCTTGGCTCAGGACCGGCTTCTTTTCAAGCACGACAACGAGCACGATTTCAACATGCGATACGTTTGCCCGCCCGCCATCCTGATTGCTTGTCTGCTGGGGCTGCTGTCCGCCTGCGTCGCCGAGTCGCGAAAAGTCGATGAGCCGATCCAGGCGCGTGATGAGAAGGGCCTGCCCCAGCAGGTGCTCCGCGTGCCCCAGCAGATGCAGGACCTCTCCGGCGACCTGCTGCGCTACCACGCCCGCTTCCGCAGCCTGCCGCCTTCGCTCGAGATGCTCGTGGATGAAAAGATCATGACCGCCCAGCAGTTCGCCGAGCTGCCTGATTACCTCTACGAGCCCAGCGACAAGTACAAGCTGCGCGATGGGCGAATTGTGATCCTCGTCGACTCGCAGATGCGCATCGAGGGCCACGCCTGGTGCATCGTCCGCGAGCCCGTCAGTGCGCCACAGTCGATCCAGCTCAATGTCACGCCGGTGGCGCTGAGCGAGCTTGAGGCCGCGGCAAGTTTATCGCGTTGAATCAGCTACAACAGACCCTCCAGCACCACCAGCGCCGCCGCCGCCTGCGCCCGGCCGCCTAGGGTACTCAGGTGTGCGGGAGTGATCATCGCCAACAGAGCGCGGTAGATGTTCGCCAGTTCCTGCCAGTTCTCGCCCGGGTGCAGGCCGTAGTCGCGCAGGTAGTGGGCGGTGAGCTTGCAGAGGTTGACTCCCCGCATTTGGTGCGGCTTAGCCCAGTACAGGTGTTCGAGGTAGATCGCGTCTTCAATCCAGTGGCCCTGGTGGACGCAAGCGAGATCGAACAGCACCGCCGGGCCGTCCGGCGGGGGCAGGCGCGACATCGCGTTGCCCAGATGCAGGTCGCCGTGACACCAGTACCCGGTGTCGCGCGCCTGCCAGGTCTTGAGCCAGTTCGGCAGCTTTTTGCCCACCGCCTTGAGCACCTGACGCCAGCGCTGCGAGTCGTCGAGCGTCTCCGGGCTGATGTGATCTTTGGCGCGCTTTAGCTGCGCCTTCCAGTCGCGCGGCGCTGGCGGATCGCCCATCGGGATCAGGCG
>JBGSTE010000681.1:0-4211 GCA_041736655.1 Phycisphaeraceae bacterium
GCGCCGACGCCGCCGAGGCCTTAAATAAAGGCGTGCCCTTCGCCCAGGTGCTCCGCACGCTCGACCAGGCGATGGCCGAGGGCGGCGACCGCGGACGCGAGGCGGTTGCGTTCGGCATGGCCCTGCGCGACTGGATTACCAAGGAAAACAAGCGCCTGACCGATGAAGCCGGTAAGCGACCGGCCCGCACGCTCAGCCCCTTGCGCGAGCACGCCCAGCGTCTGACCGGCTACGAACTGCCCGACGCCGTGGCCTTGCGCGAGCTGGTGACGAAGCTCAACGACGACCGCGACACCCGGACCCTTGCCCGCTATTACGAACTCCTGGACCACATCGTCGAGCAGGAAGCCAGGCGCGGCAGCTCCGCCTCCACCGAGCGCGAACGCAAGCAGATCGACACGATGGCCGAGAAATTCCTTGAAAAACAAGGGCTTGCCGATGCGCTGGTCAACGACGCCAAGTTGCTGCGCGAGGCGTTGAAGAAACCGTAGGCCCGCGGCTATTTCTTCACTTCCGCCTCGTACTTCGCCTTGTTTTCTTCGATGAACTGCTGGGCCTCGAACAGCTTGCGTCGCAGGTCCTCCAGGCGAAGCGCCTTCTGAATCTGCCCGCTCGCGGCCCGTTCGTTGCCCGCGCTTGAGCCGTCGAGGATACCCAGCGGAACCTCCATCATGCCCCAGTCGTCGCTGCGCTGGGTCGCGAAAGGCAGGTCCTTGTTGCCGCTGGCCTGCAAGTTCGCCAGCGGGTTTCGGCCCCAGGCGTAGCGGAAGTGGATGGGCTTATCCACCAGCGGGCTGGTGAGGACGAGCTGCTTGCGGTCGAGCTTCGGCTGGCCGTTGTCCTGCTTGCCCACTTCGAGGTACGTCACCTTCGCGGGTTGGAAGCGACGGTCTTCGCCGGCAATCGCAAAGCCAACGATCTCGCCGTCCTCGGGGTCCTGCACGTCGGTGTCCAGCGTAAGGATCAGCTTGTCGCCCTGGGCCTTCATGCTCAGCAGCATCGGCGGCTTCCAGGCCAGATCACGGTCAAAGCCGTACTGCGTCGCCAAGGCCCAACGCGCGATGCGCTCGCCGGCGGGCAGTTTGAGCTGCGGGTGGTACCAGCGTCGGCGGAGGTCGAAGGTGCTGGTGTAGCCGATGTTCTTGTCGCCGGCGTTAGATAGATCAAGGAAGGTTTCATATTGCGCCGCGCGGATGTAGATGCCCGTGTTGAACATCTTTTCGACGTAGTTGTCCATCGTCTGCGGATCGCCGTCGGTGCACAGCGAGAGGATGCCAAAAGGCATCGCGGGGTCGTTGAATGCTTGCCGCCAGGCCTTGATCATCTGCGGGAAGACCTCGCGATACATCTGCACGCCTTCCATGCCGTCAAAGGCGTTGTTGTAGCCCTGGTGGAAAATCGCTCCCTTGACCGACAGGCCCGCGAGCGGCGCGATCATCCCCGCGTAGCAACTGCCGGGGTGGTTGTGGTTGGCGATCGGCCCGGGCTGGAGGTCGGTGGGGTCCTTGCGCCGATCATCGGGCACAGGTTTTCCTTCTTTTTCCTGCTTGGCAACCCAGTCGCGGTTCTGCTTGATGCGTTTTTCAAGGTCCGCCTGCGGGTCCCACGCCGCGACCTGCGCGTCCCACTTGGCGAGCAGGGCCTGCGTCGCCGGGCTGTCGATCTTCCGCAGCACCGACTGGGGCGTCCACGTCTCGACCGTCGTCCCGCCCCGCGAGGCGTCGATCACGCCGATGGGCACGCCGCTGGCCATGTGCACGCGGCGGGCAAAGACGTAGCCGATCGCCGACAGGTCTTCAACGATCTGCGGGCTGCATACATCCCAGTCGCCCTTGCGGAAGTGTCGGCCGAACCAACTGCTGTATTCATGCAGCCGCGCGAAGCTTTGCCTCTCCTCCAGACCTTGACCATAGGGCACAGTCAGGATGCGGATCTGCGGGTAGTTGGCCGAGACGATCTCGAGGTTGCCGTTCTCGACCTTGGCGAGTTCAAACTCCATGTTGCTCTGCCCGCCGAGCACCCAGACGTCGCCGACGAGGATGTTATCCAGCGTCAGCGTCTTGCTCTTTCCTTTGACGGTCATCTGCTGCGCGGTCGCGTTGGCGGCCTGTGCGGGCAGTTCGACCTGCCAGCGCCGGTCCAGATTCGCGGTTGCCGACTGCGAAGCGCCCGCGAAACTGACCGTCACTTGTTCGCCCGGCTCAGCCCAGCCCCAGATACGGATGGGCTTGTCGCGCTGGATGACCATGTTGGTCTGGAAGAGGTTGGAGACGCAGAGCCCGTCAACAATCGCCGGGACATCGACGACGTCTTCCCTGGGCATCCGCTGGGCAAGGGCCGGCGAAGCAGACAGAAGAACCAGCACCGCCACCAGCAGCAGTCGGCCAAGCGATGCAAGCGGTCGGGCGTGGTCAAAGGTCGGCAGGGCGTGTGGTTGCTGGCGTGCGTGCGTCATCGTGTAGCTCCGAAACGAGGGGGAACGTGCTTGAATCCTGTGAAAGACGGGCAGGAGAAACTATCTTACACGCATACGAATTTCCATAACGCGCGATGCGAAAGCGAAACAAAAAACAGCCCGGCTGGTGCACGATTTGACCAGCCGGGCTGAACGAAGACACAAGTTGTCAATCAATCAAACGCTTAGGCGCGGCGACGACGTGCCACCATCAGGCCGCCGAGGCCCAGCAGCGCCAGCGAAGCCGGCTCAGGCACTGATGCTGCGCCGCCGCCGGGGCCGGTGAAGGCAGCGAAGGCGATGCCGAAGTCTGCGTCGTCGACGTCGCCGTCGTCATCGAGGTCGGCGGGGGAGTTGCTCGATCCACCGGGGCCAGTGAAGGCGGCGAACGCGATGCCGAAGTCTGCGTCGTCAACGTCGCCGTCCTGGTCGAGGTCTGCGGGGTCGAACTGCGGGCCGCCAAGGACCGAGCCGCCGGCGAACAACTCGGCGATGCGTGCTTCGCTGATGCGTTCGTTCCAGATGGCGATATCGTCGTAGAGGCCGGTGACGTCTTCGCTGAACTGGCTGGAGCCGCCGATCTCGAGGTTGCGTGCGATGGTGTTGACGACGATGGTGGTGTCGGTGTCAACCAGGTTGCCGTCGATCCAGATCTGTCGGTTGGTCGTGTCGCCGAGGTAGACGATGTGGTGCCAGGTGTCGTCGGCGAGGGTGGGGTAGGCGATGTCGCTGCCGCCGCCGTTCCACGCGCTGACGCCGGTCAGGTCCATCTTGTGCCAGGCGGTGGTGGAGTTGGCGGTCGCGTTGCCCTGCCGGGTGCCGATGATGACATCCGCGCCCGCGTCGGTGATGTTGGAGGAAGCGACCTTGACCCACAGCGACCAGGTGAAGCCGAGGGTGAGGTCGATGTCCTGTGTGCCGGCCGAGAAGCGGTGGCCTTCGACAGTGCTGAGCACGTCGCCGTTGCGGAAGGCGTCGAAGACGATAGAGGCGTTGACATTGGCGGAAGTGCCGTCAGTCGTGCCGTGCGTCGGGTCGTCGATCACGTCATCGAGGAAGGTGGACGAGTCGGTGGCCGAGTTGACCGGGAAGTAGGCGACGAGGGTAGCGCTGGCGGAGCAGGCACCGGTCAGAGCCAAGGCGGCGGCGAGGAGATTGCGGGACTTCATGACGTTTGGATCTTTCTTTGTTTCAGGGTGTATCGGGTTTGTTGGTTACAACGTAGGCTTTTACTTTTTACGGAGTTTGAATCACACGGCGCGGACATCAGCGGCTGCGTCGGCGGACGCCGATGAACAGGCCTCCCAGGGCCAGGAGCGCCAGCGAGCCGGGCTCGGGGATTGCCGTCAGGCCGGTGCCCGCCGCGTCGTCCAGAACAAGCGTATAGATCGATCCGCTGAGCGTCAGGCCCGCCGGGTCGGTCAGGCCCGTGGCGTAGTTCCAGGTCAGGCCTCCAATGACGACCGAGCCGCTGCCCGCGTCGTGCACGCCCTTGAGTTGATTGAACTCGGCGGTGGTGTAGTTGAGGCCTTCATCGAGCGATCGGCTGGTCAGTTCGTACAGGGCAATAGACTCATCGCCCGACAAGCGCTCATTCCAGATACCGATCTCGTCGTAGAGGCCCGTGACGTCTTCACTGAACTGGCTGGAGCCGCCGATTTCCATCGCACGTGCGATGGTATTGACAACGATGGTCGTGTCGGTGTCGATCAGCACGCCGTCGATCCAGATCTGTCGGTTGGTCGTGTCGCCGAGA
>JBGSTE010000699.1:0-7174 GCA_041736655.1 Phycisphaeraceae bacterium
CCCGAACGATCGACGGGCTGAGCCACGCGGCCCCCGCCACGGTCGCCGCGGTGCCCTGAAGGAACGTCCGACGCGAAATCCGCCGTCGTGGTCTGCTGGGAAAAGTCATCGTAAACCCTTTCTGGTGTTGCATTAAAAACAATGTTGGAGCGGGGCTGCCCGTCCGCCGACCCGCCCGGTAAAGGACGAGCAATCCCCAAAAGAATAACAACCCTTGGACAATCTTACACCGACCGCTCGATTCGGCCACGGCTCACGCTAAACTGTCGTCACAGGGGGCAGCCTCACACGACGACTCAAGCGACCACTTCCGCGAGACACGTCCATGCCCATCCGCATCCCCCATCAGCAACTGAGCCCCGACACGCTGCACGGCCTGATCGAGGAGTTCGTCACCCGCAACGGCACGGACATCTCCGACGCCCCGCGATCCATCGAACAAGTCATCAAGCTTCTGGAACAAGGCAAGGCCGTCATCACGTTTGATGAAGACGCCGAGAGCTGCAACATCCTGCTCCGCGAGGATGCGCAGTTGTTTCAGAGCTGAGTGCGCACACATTTATCTTCGATTTCTTATCCGCCCACCAGCATGGTGAGGTTTTCGTCCCACTTTAATTGATCACGGTTAGACCGCCACCACGCTTGCAGGTCTGCTTCAATCTGCCCCCGCGCATGCCAGTCGATTTCGTGGATGCTGTTGAGATCAATAAAGTCAGGCAGCGAGATATACATCGCAATTTTTTTCAGGTGCCCCGCCCAAGCGACAGGGTCGGGTGTATCGGATGAAGTTATCCGCGCCATCTGTACCAGTCGCAGTTCGACTTCGTTTTGACCCCATTGCTTCTTATCGATCTCAACGGCCTGACTCAGACTACTGGGATATCGCGTACCAACTTGTGCAAGAATCTCAGAGAAGTCCACTTCCTGCCCATAGACGATGACGACTTCATGTTTGCCAGAAATCCACATCGCCGCGACCCACTGTTCATCGTGCCACGTTTTACGACCCACCAGAGCCGGTCCGATAGTGGTAATTACACACTCGATTCTCAGCTCCAATGCATTACGCATCAATTCATGCGGTGTTACGACATACGGCGTGAAATCGTAGACGACCATCGACCAGTGTCGGCCGCTATCTACACGCTCGAATTCCAGCTCAAACCATCCAACCCGATCGTCGGGGCCCATCCCGGGGTAATAGCCTGAACCATTGCCGTCCAGCAAGCGTAGGTCCGTGCGGACCTTGCGATAGACGTCCGGATCAACCTCCGGCGTATAGGTGTCTTTATGCTCCGCAAGCCACAACTCTTCTTTGTTGATTTGACCATAGCCCCTTGCCATGCTGTAAACGCGCAGTTCTCGGAAACCGTCATCGCGATGAGTATCAACCAACTCAACCTTGATGATGTCCTCGGGCGGTTGTTCGGCTCGATAGAGCGCTCTGGCATCTTCGAGGGTCATCGAGTCTTTGATCCGATAGTCGAAGCTGTCAATCCGTTCGAGCTTGCGCTCCGCCGACGTCATAGGCCTCTCGTAGACAATGCCGATCACGCCGTCTGACGCGCAGGACATCAGCGACACGGGCAGTATGACCAGAAGCATCGTGATACAAAACGCTGACCCGGTGTTTGTGTTGTTCTTCATGGAATCCCTTGGACTTTCCTGACATAGTTCGATGTCATTCCGGATCGTACATCAACAGGGAACACTGGCAGAAAAAACAATATATCTGACGCCAATGCTTCTACGAAGGTTTTTTTCTGACTTTCTTAGGCCGCTTGCGTGCCGGCACCAGGTCCGCGAGCACCGCCTTCTTGCCGTAGCACAGGAGCGTGTCGCCGACCTTGATCTGTTCCTTGCCCTTGGGTGAGGGGATCACGATCGAGCCGCGTTCGATGGCCAGCACCAGGACCTCCTGATCGCGCAAGCCCGACTCCCCGATGGTCTTCTTCTTCAGGGTCGAGGACTTACTGACCTGGATCTCCGCGACCGTGTAGCCCGAGCGCAGCGTCAGGCGCTGGCGCAGGTCGATCTCCGGGAAGCGGACCTGCTGCTCAAGGTCTTCGATGATCGCGCCGGCCACATCCACACCCGTCGCGCCCTCGATGCCTTCCAGGCCCGGCGAACTGTTGATCTCCAGCACCTTGGGCCCGTCCTCACCTTCGAGCATGTCTACGCCGGCGACGCGCAGACCCATGATGTGGGCCGCGTGGATCGCCGTCCGCTGGTACTCGTCGCTGAGTTCGATGGCTGTGGCTTTGCCGCCGCGGTGGACGTTGCTGCGGAACTCCCCGCCCATCGCCTGCCGACGCATGGCCGCGACGACCTTGCCGCCGACGACAAACGCGCGGATGTCCTTGCCCTTACTTTCAGCCACGAACTTCTGCACGAGCACCGACTGCTTGGCGCTGTGCAGGGTTTGAATAATCGCCTCGGCCACCTTCTCGGTATCGGCGAGGATGACGCCCACGCCCTGCGTGCCTTCGAGGAGCTTGATGATGACCGGTGCCCCGCCGACGCGACGGATCGCCGGCAGGACATCGCTCTTGTCGCGGACAAAGGCCGAGGGCGGGATACCGATGGAGTGCCGGCTGAGTACCTGCATCGATCGCAATTTGTCGCGTGAGACGCTGATGGCAAAGGAGGTGTTGTGGGTGTAAACGCCCATCTGTTCGAACTGCCGAACGACCGCGGTGCCATAGAAGGAGATCGAAGCGCCGATGCGTGGGATGACCGCGCGCAGGTTGCCCACGGGCTTGTTGTGGTAGCGCAGGCTCGGGCTGTGCTCCTCGACATGGATCGAGAAGGCCAGCGTGTCATACACGCGGACCTCGTGGCCACGCTTCTTGGCGGCCTGCCGAAGCCGGCGGGTCGAATAGTTGCTCGGCTCGCGTGAGAGGATGCCGATCTTCATGCAGGTCTTTCAGTTGAGTTGCGCTGTTGCGCGGGGTCAGTCCGCCGGGCCGGACATTATCCCTGATTCATCACTTGAGGGAAGCTTGGCATACCGACGTTAAAAATAAGTTTGAGCGTTCAACATTTTGACCAATAGCCGGCGGCCTACGGACGCCGGACGCGCTAACAGAAGACCTGTTCTTATGACAGACGCGCTGTTCTCTTGTCCGGGGTACGTAGGCCCCCGGCTATTGTCTGAGATTCGCATCCATGCGCTAAGGCTTGGGCCTGCGACGCTTGCGTTGACTCAGGACCCGGACGCGCTGCGGGTCGACGACAAAATCGCCCGCGAGTGCTGACCGGCCGATGAGCATCCGGCAGAGCATGCGGTGCCGACTGACCAGGCCGACCTCGATCTCTTTGACCACCGGGCCGATCTTGAGCGTCGTGGTGACGAACAGGCGGTCGTGCCTCTGGCCCAGGCTCGACTTGACCGGCGTACGGCGGGTGATGGGGGCGATGATTTCTCGTCGGCGATCGGGGTGCTTGCGCGACATGACGACAACAAAGCGAACCATGCCGTCGGGCAACTCCTGAATGTCGTACGCGTCGATCGCGCTGGTGCGAGCACCCGTGTCCGCCTTGGCCCGCAGTCGTTTGATGCCCCAGTCCGGCAGGGCCACGTACTCACGCCAACCGATGACGCGGGGGCCGACTTCGCCTGGCGCGATCGCACGGTCAGGCGGGTTGTCGGCGTGATCGGCCACGAACTAAGAACTCCGAACAAACGGGTCAGGGGGACGGGCATTCTTGCCTGTCGTCAGGCCAAAGGCCTGAAATATATTGGATTCGGCTGCGCCGAATGACAGACAGGAATGTCTGTCCCCCTTTTGTCAGGAGTTCTAAACACTACGGGCAGCGGACTGCGACGGCAAACGGGCTTAACCCTGTGGTAGCATGAACCGTAACGACCGTGACACGAAGCCCGTCGTTGACCTGTTCTGCCAGATCCCCTCTTCAACGGAGCGAATGATGAAACGCCTGCCCACGATCTTCCTGACCCTGCTTCTGCTCTTGTCGCTCTCGGCTCAAGCAGAGTTGAAAGTCTCCAACGCCTTTGGCGACCACATGGTCCTCCAGCAGCAGATGCCCATCCGCGTCTGGGGCTGGGCCACCGCAGGCCAGCAGGTCACCGTCGAACTGGCAGGCAAATCCGCAAAGGCCACCGCAGGCGACAACGGCAAGTGGCTGGCCGAGCTGCCGGCGATGAAGGCCGACGGCAAGGCTCTGACGCTGAAAATCAACGGCGACGGCGGCGCGATCGAACTGACCGACATCCTCCTGGGCGAGGTCTGGATCTGCTCGGGTCAGTCGAACATGGAGTGGCCTCTGAAGAACACGCTCGACGGTGACGCCGCGGTGGCCGCCGCCAATCACGCGAACATCCGCCTGTTCAACGTGCCGGCCCACCTCAAGCAGAACGAGCCACAGGACGACGCGCAAAAGTCTGCGTGGCAGGCCTGCTCACCCGAGTCCGTGGTGGGCTTCAGCGCCGTGGGCTACTACTTCGGTAAGAAGTTGTCGGAAGAAATCGATGTGCCCATCGGGCTGGTCGGCACCAACTGGGGCGGGACGCGCATCGAGCCGTGGACCCCGCCGGTGGGCTTTGAACAGGTCGAGAAAGTCGCCGACTGGTCGACCAAGAACGGCGCGTCGCAGATCTACAACGGCATGGTCGCCGGCCTGACACCGATGAGCGCCCGCGGCGTCATCTGGTACCAGGGCGAGTCCAACGCCGGCGACGGCCTGACCTACGACTATCTCAAGGAAGCGCTCGTCAAAGGCTGGCGCACCACCTTCAAGAACGACAAGCTCTCGTTCTACTGGGTCCAGCTCGCTAACTTCGGCAGCGGCCAGAAGGGTACGCCCGACGGCGGCGGCTGGGGCCCGGTCCGCGAAGGTCAACGCCGAGCCCTGCGCCTGCCCAACACCGGCATGGCCGTCATCATCGACATCGGCGACCAGAAAGACATCCACCCCCGCAACAAGCAGGACGTCGGCCAGCGCCTGGCGCTCTGGGCTCTGGCCAAGGACTACGGCAAGTCCATCGTCTACTCCGGCCCGCTCTACAAGTCGCACAAGATCGAGGGCAACAAGGTCCACCTCGCCTTCGATCACGTCGGCGGCGGGCTGATGGTCGGCAAGAAGACCGGCGTCGAGCCGGCGCAGGAAGATAAGGACGCCGAGCTGGGCCAGTTCTCCCTCCGCGACAAAGATGGCAACTGGCACTGGGCCAAGGCCACGATCGAGGGCCAGGCCGTCGTCGTGTGGAGCGATGAAGTCAAAGAGCCCACCGCCGTCCGCTATGCCTACGACTCATTCCCCAAGGCCAACCTCTACAACAAGGACGGCCTGCCGGCCTCGCCGTTCACGACCGAGGAGTGAGCGCGTTCACATGGCTCTTGAGGGCAGACTTCATCGTCTGCCCTTTTTTATTGATCCCCAACCAACTACGCATCGCACGTACAATCCCCCACCATGCACTGGCCTCACACCCACCACGTTGTCCATGACCCCGATCGCAACACCGCGGCGCTCTTTGAGCGGGAGTGGCTGCTCACGCAGGGCCAGGGCTCCTTTGCCATGGGTACCGCGGCGGGCGTCAACAGTCGGCGGTATCACGGCCTGCTCGTGGCCGCGTCCAAGCCGCCCGTCGGCCGCGTCGTCGTGCTCAACCAGCTCTTTGAACAGCTCGAACTGCACTCGCACGGCCAGACCCGCGTCATCGAGTTCGGCGGCTGCCAGTTCATCGACAAAGGCAAGTACACCACCGCGCCCGATTGCCTGCCGATGCTCAGGCGATTTGACCGCGGGCTCGATGCGGTCTGGTCCTACCAGTGGGGCGATCTGACCTTCACCCGCCGGCTCATCCTGCACGACGGCAAGCCCGCCTGCACGGTGCAGTACGACGTGACGGGCCTGGGCGCGGTGTGCGAGTCGGCGACGCTGTATGTTCGGCCGATGATCACGCTGCGCGACTTTCACCGGCTCGAACACCGCGATGATGAACGCTTTGCCGTCACCGCAGACGACGACACCTTGCAGGTCACGCGAGGCGACCTGAGCGCCTGCTACCACGCACCGGGCGGCAAGGCAGTACAAGAATCCAACTGGTGGTACGGCATCCACCACACGATCGAAGCCCACCGCGGCAGCGACTGTTTCGAAGACCTCTTTGTGCCCGGCGTGCTGTCGATCGACCTGGGCTCGCGCGACGATGCCCACGCACGCTTTACCGCCAAGCTCGGCGAGAAGCCCGCAAAACCTAAGAAAAGCACGAAAAAACGCGCTAAACGCCTTGAACCTATTCGCGAGACGATCGCCAGCAAACTGCAGAACAGCGCTAATGAAGCGACGCGGCTTGCCTCGCCTGCGGATGCGCTGCCCGACTCCCTGCCGACGATCCTGGCCCAGGCCAGCGACGACTTCATCGTCCGCCGCGTCGTGGGCGAGCACAAGCTCTCGACGATCATCGCCGGCTACCCGTGGTTTGCCGACTGGGGTCGCGACACATTCATCGCCCTGCCGGGCCTGATGCTCGCGACCGGCAGACACGACGAAGCGCGCGACACGCTCAGCGCCTTTGCCCACGCGATCAAGGACGGCCTGGTCCCCAACCGCTTTGACGATGAAGACCCGACACTCGCGCACTACAACACCGTCGACGGCTCGCTGTGGTTCATTCATAGCGCGCTGCAGTACCTGCGCGCGACCAACGACGACAAGGCATGGACCGCCTGGCTGGCGGAGGCCTGCGTCAAGATCGTCGAGGCCTACCGCACCGGCACAAGGGCGATGTCGCACGACGGCACGACGCCGATCCCGATCGGCATGGACGATGACGGCCTGATCACCGCCGGCAACGCGCACAGCCAGTTGACGTGGATGGACGCTGCGGCGTGGGGGCCCGATGGCAAGTTCCACGTCTTCACGCCCCGGCCGGGCAAGTGCGTCGAGATCAACGGCCTGTGGTACAGCGCGCTATCGCAACTGTGCACGCTCTTGCCCAAGTCTTTTGCCGTCCAGCGCCGGCGATATGCCCAGCTCGCCAAGCAGGTGCAGGAGAGTTTCACCGCGACGTTCTGGTCTGAGCAGTTGGGCTACCTGATCGACCACGTGACGCCGACGGAGACTCGCCAGCTTGCCGAGCCGGCGCTGATGCCCAACCAGCTCATCGCGTGCGCGCTGGAGCACAGCCCGGTCGAGCCGACGCACC
>JBGSTE010000716.1:0-1681 GCA_041736655.1 Phycisphaeraceae bacterium
CGGGGCGGGCTTCATGGCGGTGCTGGTGTGGTCCGGCGTTGTTGCCTTTGAGCGCGAGAGCCAGCCGGTGGCGTTAGCGGCCACGCAGGAGCTCGGGCCGGTCAGCAATCGGTTGGGCGAGCGGCCGGGCCCGCGTTACGACATGGCGTTGCCTGCGGCCAGTTATGAAGAGGTCGGCGTAGCGGCTCGGCCGGCGAACACCGTGGCGGAGATTGTTGAGGCGCCAGTGCAGCCGAGCGTCCGCGTGAATCAACCGCAACCCGTGCAGGCGACGATGCCCAGCGTTGCACAGGCGACGATGCCCAGCGCGCTGCCGGGCGTGAAGCTCGACAATCTCGGTCAGGTCATCATGGTCAACGGTCGGCCGTGGACCGGCGAAGTCTTCGATGGTCGGCCGATCCGCGCGGTCAAGACGAAAACCATGAAAACCACCGCCTACAGCCCTGACGAGCGCTCGTGCGGCAAGTGGGCCGACGGCATCACCGCCTCGGGCAAGAGCGTGTGGATGAACGGCGGCAGACTCGTCGCGGCCGATCGCTCGATCCCCTATGGCACGCTCCTGAGTATCCCCGGCTACAACAACGGCAAACCCGTCCAAGTCTGGGACCGCGGCGGCAAGATCAAGGGCAACCGCCTGGACCTGCTGTACCCGACCCACGAGATCGCCCTGCAATGGGGCGTGCAAGACCTGCCGGTGGTGTTCTGGGAGTACGCGGACGGCCGGTGAGCGGCCCCAAACCCCAGCCCGCAGAGTGAAATAACCGCCACATCACCACGCGGGGGCGAACCGACAAAAAACCACGATCCGAGCACGAAGCGTCAGCAAGTGACCCCCTGACATTCGTCCGGGTGCCACCTCGCGGGTCTCAGCCCGCTTGGTGCCAAACGCCAGCAACGAGCCCATCACGATTTGCACCCAGCGTCCTGATAGACGCAAAGTGGCACCCGGCATGATGAAGTGAGCATGCAACCGTAGCCGCCGCGTAACACGCGGGGGTCGAGCCATGCAAATCGTTGCGTGAATCAACCTGAAAGACCCGAACGCAAGCGTGTCACCCTCGAACCCCCGGGCGTTGCCCGGCGGCTAAGGCCATCGCTCTCGCGCTTTTATTAAATGGGATGCGTATAACTGCACGCCGCCGTCCGAACGCTCAATCGCGTGTGAGCGCGTATGAGAAAAAGTTTTGTGGGAGGGCGAGGCTCCTGCCGAGCCGCAAGTTGCAGATGATTCACGGCTCGGCAGGAGCCTCGCCCTCTCGAAAAGCCAGATTCGCACACACGTTCTGAGCCAGCACCGCCTCGAAGGCCGCGATTCGCCATCCTTGCGAAAGATCATCCGCCGTCCGACCGCCCGGTTCAGGACTTGGTAGCAATAACCCGCAACATCAACCCGGCACGCTCGGCCCATCCCCAGACCCTATCCCAACAGGCATCACGCATCAATCATGCTATCCGACACCATTGGGTTCGCCATCAAAAAGAGTGACGTAACCGCCGCGTCACCACGCGGGGGCGAGCCGACAAGAGGTAATAACAGGGACTGTCCCTCCTATGAAGCCGGGTCTGTCAAGCGTTGAATGTTTGCTTGGATGACGATGGGTCCAGCCTCCTATCCGAGCTCTCGCGTTGGTACGCGGGCCCATTCAACTGGCTGCGATCGGCGATTCCCATTCTTTTCTTC
>JBGSTE010000001.1:0-2630 GCA_041736655.1 Phycisphaeraceae bacterium
CGACCGACCCTCACCCCCGCCCTCTCCCTAAGAGGGAGAGGGAGCCGAGCCAATACACCTGAATTGAACTCGATCAGGCAGCGGGCGGAATTACTTCATCGGCTGGCCGACGAGTGATTGGCCGTTGGTCGTCAGCACCTGGAAGTGATGTACTTTGTGTGGGCCTTCATAGGTCCAGACGATTTTTTTGTGCTTGTTGACCTCAAAGAGTTTGACGCCCTCTTTGGCGCCGTAGCACGCGACGACGGTGTTGCCGTTGGAGAGGCGTTGCACGCCGCAGGCGTCTTTGATGATGCCGTTGACATCCTTATTGGTCAGGTCCCAGATGATGTTGCCGTCTGCATCGAACTCGACGACGCGGTTGCCGTAGGTGCAGCCGACGACGGTCGTGCCCTCGGGATGCTCTTTACTTCCGGGGGTGCGGATCGCGGTGAAGGGCCAGTGTTTCGCGTCGCGTCCGCCGAAGGGCTCGGTATCGGTTTTCAGTTCGTGGACGATTTTGCCTTGCGGGTTGTATTCCTTGATGGAAAACGCCAGCAGGTGGGGGACGAGGTAGTTGCCGTTGGCGAGTTTGCGGGCCATGCGCGTCTGCATGTGGGTGTTGTCGGTTTCGGGCTGGAGCTTGACCTCGGCCTTGATTTCGCCTTGGGGTGAAACTTCGATGAGTCGCGGGTTTTTGCCCAGCTCGGCGACGAGCGTGTTGCCGTCGGGCAGCCGCTGAGCGGTGCCGATCTCGCCGTTCGTTTTATCGAGCTTGTAGGTCCAGCAGGGTTTTTTGTCGAGGTCAAACTCGACGACTTCATCGGCCCAGGCGATGAGGATGTGCCCGTTCTCCAGCACAAAGCCGTCGCGTGCGCCTTTCTTGGGTGCGGCCCACTGGGTCTGGCCCCGTTCATCGATGATGCCGGTGAAGGTCGGCCCGGCGATGAAGAAGGAATGCGTGATCGGCTGATCGTCCTGCGCCATGGCCCCGGCGCTTGCGATCAGGAACAACGCCAGCAGCAGGAGGGTTACCGCTGCATGTTTGATGGGTCTATTGATCATTTTTAGTTCTCCTTTGAACGTGTGTGAGAAGCGGACTTCTCGGGAGGGCGAGGCTCCTGCCGTGCCGTGAATCATACGGATCCCATTAAAACATGGCGCGTGTGCGATGACCGTAGCCGCCGGGCAACGCCCGGGGGTTCGAGGGTGACACGCTTACGCTCGGGTCTTGCAGGCTGATTCGCTGAGCGATTTACATGCCTCGACCCCCGCGTGTTACGCGGCGGCTACGGATGCATGCTCACTTCATCTTGCAGACGACTCGCGCGAGCATTGAATGGGACTCGTATCATCTGCGACTTGCGGCTCGGCAGGAGCCTCGCCCTCCCACAAACCTTCGTCTCACACACGATCTACGCCGACTCGGGTGTGATTTCGACTGCGGGCTGCGTTGGTGAAAGTTGTGACAGCAGCATGCCCGCGAGCATCAGCGCGCAGCCGATGTAGGCCAAGAGCGACATGGTTTCGTGCAGGATGAGTGCGCCGGCGACTGCGGCAAAGAGGACCTCGAGGGACATGATCACCGACGCGGCCGTGGGATGGGCGTGCTTCTGTGCGAAGACCTGAAGCGTGAAGGCCACGGCCACGGCCAGCACACCGCAGTACGCAATGGCGTACCAGCCGCCGATGAGCGCCTCGGGCGTGACGCGTTCGCCGAAGAACATCGCCAGGGCCCCGCTCGCCGCAGCACAGACGAAGAACTGAACCACCGACAGCGCCAGGGCATCGCAGCGTTTGGAGAAGTGATCGATGAGCAGGATGTGCACCGCCCAGAAGGCGGTGCCCATGAGGACCAGGAGGTCGCCCTGACTGATGGCGAGTCGGTCTTTTTCGATACGGATCGACAGGAGGAACAGGCCGACAACCGCCAGGCCCACACCCAGCCAGGCCCAGAGGTCGGTGCGTTTACCCAGGGCCAGGCCAAAGACGGGGACAAGCACGACATAGAGCCCGGTAATGAAGCCGCCCTTGCCGGCGGTGGTCTGCGGGTCGGCGAGCCCGCCCTGCTGCAGTGCCGAGCCGGACGCGAGCACCAGGCCCATGAGCACCCCGCCGACGACGAGCGGGCGGTGGTTCCTGCGGGGGTGGTCCTTGACCGGCTGACCGATGCGTCCGCGCTGAACACGCAGACGCAGAAAAAGCAACAGCGGTGTGAGGAGCAGGCCGCCGACGGCAAAGCGCAGCGCGTTGAAGCTGAAGGTTTGCAGCCCCGCCGAGATCGCGATCTCCTGAAAGACAAAGGCGGTGCCCCAGATCGCGGCCGTAAACAGCAGCAGCAGGTGCGAACGCATGACACGTGGATCGCCGGGCATCGGGGCAGACTCCATCAGCAAGCGACACGCCCATCGTCCACACTGAACGTCGACGGCGTGTCGGTTTGAATCAGTCTATCCCATCACACTGCATCACATGATGAACGGCACAAGTATCAGGCCAACTCGTTATTCATCTGATGTTGACAAAGAATACGTTTTAGAAGGTGGGGTTGAGGGAGGGCGAGGCTCCTGCCGAGCCGAAAGTCATCTGCGACTAGTGCGAGTTCAATTGATGTGTAGCGGTATGGCTCCCTCTCCCTCTTAGGGAGAGGG
>JBGSTE010000003.1:0-10345 GCA_041736655.1 Phycisphaeraceae bacterium
GCCAGGAGCGCCAGCGATGTGGGCTCGGGCACGCTGGCCGGGCCGCCGGGGCCGGTGAACGCTGCGAAAGCGACGCCAAAGTCTGCGTCGTCCACGTCGCCGTCCTTGTCCAGGTCGGCGCTGGGGTTGGCGGACGGGCCACTGCCCGGGCCAGTAAATGCGGCGAAGGAGATGCCAAAGTCCGCGTCGTCCACGTCGCCGTCATAGTCCAGGTCGGCGAGGAGATAGACCGTCGTCGCGACCAGGCGGATGTCGGTGCCCGGCCCGCCGTAGATCACGTTCCACACGATGCCGTCAACTTCTTTGGGGCTGATGTTGGCGAACATGCCGTCTCCGAGCACCTGGCCGGCGAAGTCGACGATGACGATCTGGTCGCCCTGGCTGGGCCGGTAGCCGGGTCCTGCGAGTTCGACCTCAAGGTTTGCGCTGTAGAGGTAGACATCGCCGGGGACCGTGCCGCCCCCGCCGTCGGGTGCCCCGCCGTTGACGTTGATCACTGTCGGGGTGCCATCATTGAGAACCACGCGGAGTGTGCCCAGCTGCGCCGCTGCGCCGCTGAAGTCGCCGCCAACGCCAAGGTCACCTCCGATGTTGATGGTCGCGCTGTCGCCGATGACTTCGAACACGCCTGTGCCGTCGATGCCGACGACTACGTCGCGAGCCACATCCAGGTTGCCACCCTCAACGCTCAGCCTGCCGTTGCCGGTGGCCTTGAATCCGATAAACAGGTCGCCGCCCTGGTCGGCGTAGTTGCTGAAATCACGCAGCGTATTGTCGTACCCGGCGGTGATGCCGGTTGCCGGTGCATCCCCGCGGACCTCGAACGTGCCGCCCCGCAGGTTGTAGACGCCGAGCGCTTCTTCACCGATGAAGGCCTGCCGACCAACCGAGACCAGCGTGTTCGCGCCGTTCTGATTGACCGTGCCGCTGCCGGCACCGTTGTTGCCTGCACCGACGTACAGTTCCTGCTCGTCGGCGACACGCGGGGTGTAGGCCACCGGCACAGCCGGAGGCAGGCCGTCGACGTCCCCACGCAGGAACAGCTCCCGGGACCCGATGATCAGCTGTGCCGAATCTTCGAGCGTCAGCGTCGCGATGCCGGACTTCTGCAGGTTGTCCTGCCCGCCAACGGCGGTGTACATCTCGACCTGGACCTTCGCGTTGCCCGAGAGGGTCACGTCCATGATGGTGGCGGTGCTGTCGGCGATGGAGAAGCGTCCCTCGATCATGAGGTTCGCGTTGCCGCTGAGGTCGATCAACCCGGTGCCGTAATCCGCCGACGCGGCGCGGAAGTCGTCACCAACGCGGAAGACCGCGTTGTCGGTCATGTACAACTCGCCGATGCCGGCGTCCAGGAACACATCGTTTGACACGCGGACCTCGGCGTTGCCTGACATGTCAAGCACGCCCTTGGCCGCGCCGGTGTTGTCGGCGTTGCCCGAGGGCCTTCTTCGGCCAAGCGACAAGTCGTCGCCTGAACTGTCGGCGGGGTCGTTGGTCATCCACCAGCCGCCGGAGAACTGGTTGTCCTGAACCCAGACGCCGATCTGCAGCAGGCCGCCGGTCATGGTGTGCGTGCCCATGCCGTTGGCGTCTTCGCCCAGTTCGTAGTCGATCCCGTTGAAGATGATCTCGCCGCCGGACTGGATGACTGCACCGGTGGTGCCTTTGCCGATCGAGCCGTCCGAGTCACCGGTGATGGTGATCGAACCGCCGGTGATAACGAGCGTGCCGGTACCGTCCGAGTCTTGGCCGATGATATCGGTAGTGCTGCCGACCTCCAGGTCCTTGACGGTGATGATGTCGCCGGGACCGATGGAGACGGTGCCGCCCTTGCCGATGATGACCGAGTCACCAGGCTGCGGAGCCGTGGTGTCCCAGCCCGCGTTGCTGGAGAAGCTGCCGCTGGGTTGAGCGCCGGTCCAGAATGCGATGGCGGCCTGGTCGATCGCACCGGGGTCGGTGTCCAGCAGGTTGGTTCGCGCGGCGAATTGCGTCGGGGTGAGTGCGACGTTGTAGATCGCCACTTCATCGATGAAGCCAAGCCACTCGCGTTCTGCCCGCTGGGCGTTCGCGCCGATCATGGCCAGGAACGCATTGGTGCTGACGTTGTTGCCCGGCGTCGTCGTCGCGGTGATGACGGCATCATCAAAGACCGAGGTCTGCACGCCGGTCGTCGCGTCGTAGCTCAGCGCGACATAGTGCCAGATACCATTGTCCAACTCGTGGAAAGCGTTTGAGATGCCACCGGCCAGTCCATTCGCGGCGGATTGAATCCAATCGCCGCTGGAGTTGCGGGAGATGCGCCAGGCCGAGTCACCCTTGGTCACAATGCCGCTCCAGTTGGCCGCGGGCAAGGTGTTGGTCATGACCAGCGCTTCGACCGTGAACGAACCGGCGAGGTTGAACGCGGGGTCAACGTCTGACCCGGTGATCGCGATGTAGTTGTTCAACACGGCGTTGTCGGTATCGCCCGGGAAGTAGCCGGCGAAGCCGATCAGACCCGTTTGGGACTCGACCGTGCCGACCGCCACGCCGTTCTTTCCGCTCTGGATGTCGGCGACGGTGGAGAAATTCCCCGCTCCGCCGACGTCTTCAAATGTCCAGTAGTTCTGAAGACCGGTCGTGCCGTTGATCAGGCTCTGGTAGTTGGTTGCGAGTTGAGCCGAGGCCGAAGCCGCGCCCAGGGTGGTTGTGCAAACGAGCCCTAGACCGATCAGTCGCCGACTGGTCATCACCTTTGTAATGGGATCTCTTTTCATGTGCGTTGCCTCCGAGGGAGTAAAAAGGACCTGCGGTTAAGCAGAAAAACGATCGGGCCGGCTCGACACACGAGACGCGCCTCCTGTACAGACTCCCGCTCGGTGCGATATCTGTACGTTGATGTTTGGTTAAGACCCGGCTTGCATTTCGTTCAAGCCATGCGGCGAGCGTTCATAGGTCATCCGCCGGCATCGGCTCTTGCGTGTCGAGCCAGTAACGCAGGCCCGGGCCATCGTCGACCCGCGGCGCCCACTGCAGCCTCGGCTCGAACACCTGCTGCGCACGGACCATGTCCGTGGAGTAGCCGTCCATGTGACCCGAGGCGATGTTGACCGCGATCCACTGGTCTGCGGGGATAAAGCGCGCTCCACCGTCGAGAAAGGCAATATTCATCCCGGAACTGCCGTGATTGTTGGTCTGCTCGTCGGGCATGTTGTTGAACCCGAAGTAGCCATCGTTCATGCCGCCACCGCCCGGGTCGTTATCGCTGTCGATGACAATGAACGACTCGTCCTGCGGGATCCGGTCGCGTGTGGTGAGTCGTTTGTGCTCGTTGATGGTAAAGCCCGGAAACTGGCCGGTGCTGTAGTGGTGAAAGGTCTCGTAGCTGTGGCCACCGGATCGGTCGTGGGCGTGTCGGGCCGCCTTGTCCAATTGTTGTCCCGGCGGGAGGGATTCATCCAACCGATTCTCGGTGTCCGGGCAGATGACCACCTCCACCGCGTCGAGGTAGCCCTGCCTTTGCAGGTAGGCCAGCGAGTCGTCGCCCACTTGGGTCTCACCGACGAAGTAGCCTTTGTAGTCGGCGGCGAACGCCATCATCCCGGTCGTGATCTGCCGGGTGTTCAAGGTGCAGATCATCTGACGGGACTGCTGCCGTGAACGCGCGATGCTTGTTAGCAGGATCGCCAGAAGAGTCGAGATCAGAACAATCACAATCAACAACTCGATCAGGGTAAAGCCCCGTCTCCCACCGCCTGAGGGAGCTACGGAGCGCGCTTGCCACTGCCGCACATACATTCTCCCCTGCATCAGGCGGCTTCGAACAAACGACCGGTTGGTCGACCCTGTTCGCATCGAATCATTCTAAAGGGGAAATGTTTCTGGTCGGTGAGTCTCACGCTATTTCCTTATCATGACTCCTAGTTGGTTTGGCTCAGCAGGCGGACCTCGTCTACCGTCAACGCGCGATCAAAGACGAAGAGGTCGTCGATCAGCCCGTCATACCCGGTGACGTGGTGCTCGATCGGGTGTTGCTGGCCGGCGGGGCCGCCGATCGCCAAGCTGCTGAGCTTCAGGCCCGTCGGCTGGCGTATGACCTGCGGGTTGGCGGCCTGCACGCCATCCAGGTAAAGCCTCATCAGCCCGTTCTCATCCATGCTCGCGACGATCATGGACCATTGGCCCGCCCTGAGCCGACGGGTCGAGCGCTGCACCACGTTGGCACTCGGCCCGACGTGCTCGATCGTGCCGTCCGGCCTTACACGCAATTGGGGCCCGAAGTCCGACGCCGGACCCGATGCCCCCGTGGCGGTGATGATGTTCTGACTACCCAGGCGATCGGGACGGACCCAGAGCACGACACTGTAGACGCCAGACCGTGTGATCGGCTCGAACGCATCCGCAACCGTCAGAGGTGCGTCAACACTGCGAAGGATCAGGCTGCTGCCCTGAGCCTGAGCCCCGCCACCTTCGTGCAACCGATCCGGCCGGATCGATGCCTCGAACACGCGGGCCGAAGCGGGCAGAGCGGCCGCGTCATGTTTCTTCGCATCCCCGTGCATCGGCAGGTAGAACACCGGGCCGAGCTCAATGGCTTTCGCGGCAAAAACCGAGTCCGGCAGATACCAGAGGAACTGCTCAGCCATGCCCTGCTCAACCAGGTGCAAGGCCCCTTCATGCGAGACGACCCCCGCCTGGCCGGATTTCAGCTTCAGCGATGTCCCCTTGGAGTATGAGTGGATGTCGACGGCGCCCTCGAAAAGATGCACAGCAGCCGCACCCGAAGGATCCACCCGAACCGAAAACTCCGTCCCGTGATCAACGACCTCACAACTGGGTGTCTGCACGGTGAATCCGGTGTTGCTTCCCGAAACCCGCGCGATCAACTTGCCACGCCGCAGACTGACTCGGTCAGAGCGGTCGAAGGTCAATTCCGAACCACCCGCCAGCACAATGGCTGTGCCGTCACGCATGAGCAGCTTCATCGGCTCACCAGCCACAGGAGCACACTGCTCACCGGGTTGGAAGAACACCGGCTTGAACTCACCGCCGCGCGATGCATCGGGCATCTGCGTCTGTGCCTCGAGCATCGCGACCGCCCCGGTCGGCCAATCGTATCCTTCGGACCATGGTCCAATCAGCAGGCCTAGTCCCAGTGCAGCAGTCAACAACGCAATCGCGGCCGCGTACGTCCAGCGCCCAATACGCCACCGCCGATCCTGACGCGGGTTCAATCCGTCCACCTGCGCGGGATCACCCTGTAAATCTCGTAGTGCAGCGCCGCTTGAGGATACCGGATCGATCAGGTTGCCCTTGCGGTTGCGTACAAACTCCCGGACCGCCGACGCCTGGACGCAGACCGCGACAAACCGGGCACGCAACCGGGGGGATTCAGACACTTTTTCGATCAGTAGCTGTGCGATCTGATCGTTCTCGGCATCATCGAGGTACAGCAGAACGAGCGAATCAAAATCCGGGTCCTCGTGGCCGTCGTCCTGTTCGTGCTTGGTACCAAAGTCAGCCATGGCCCGCCTCCCCACCTGCTCGACGCATACATTGTTCAAGCGTCCGGTGCACCCGGCTTAGGCCGACGTAGACCGCGTTGACGCTCCGCCCGAGCCGATCCGCCAGGGTCTTGCCGCTGATTCCTTCGTGATAACGCAGCTCGACAAGCCTGCGGGCATGCGGCGTGAGCAACTTGATGCACGCGGCCAACTGCTCATGGCGTTCGCGCTTGGATGCGGCGATCACCGCGTCCCACTCAGGTTCAACCGCAGCGAGCAGATGCTCGCACAGTGCATCGGGGCTGTTTCGGCTCCGTCGCAGCGACTTGAGCGCCTCGAAACGCAGGCCGCGACGGACCCACCCCTGAAAATGCTCAAGGTCCTTGACCTGTTCGGCCTTTCTCAACGTCAGCAGGCACATCTCCTGAAACAGATCGTCTGCCACATCATCATTTCGGACGATGGCCCAAGCATAGGCAATCAGCGCAGAACGGTTCAGCAGCATGTATTTGATCAGCTCGTCTTGGTTCACCATTAGCCTCAGTCGTAGTCAGACGCGACCTATCACCATTGATCGGCGGCTCAGCTCAATAGCACAATCGCACAGCTTCTCAAGGCAGACTCCCCGTCACGCTCGCGACTGTACGTACAGATTCTGTTAATAAATACACCAGCGGCCGTCGGGTGATCGCCACAATAGCGATCTTCTTCCTCGACGCAATCCAGCGTCTGACCGATTCGTAGACCTCACGCTTCCAAGGGCTGTAGCCCAGGCCGATCCAAGACACCTGCACCAGCAACGAACGCATCAGCGAGTTGACTATAAGGCTGATACGTCCTTGGCGATCGCTCTGCACCGATTGGTAGCGTGGGATTATGAGACGTTAGGTTGTCTTGAGGGTGGTCCGCAGGATCAGGCAAGCCATCATCTGTGGCTGGGTGAAGTCCTTGCGGCTCTTGTGGCAGGCGAACACCGCGAGATGCCGCCGGCTTAGAACCATGGTCATCCCGATGATCTTCAGCAGACGTTCAGGCTGGGCATCCGTGCTCATCAGGCGCTTTGGAGCACGATCGGCGGGCGGTACCAAGTGGTTTCAACAGGGCAGTTGTTATCCAAAAAAAACCCCGCACGCTTGTGCGGGGCTTTGACTGATTTTGTAGATCGCCAGGCGATTCAGGATGCAGATTACTTGAGCTCTTTGATGCGGATGTTGCGGTAGTAGCGGACGCTGGCCGGGCCGCTGTGCAGTTGCAGGCCGATCTGCCCGGTGGCCTTGATGAACTCTTCCTTGTCTTCGGTGTAGTCCGTGGCCAGTTGGCCGTTGATCCAGACCTGGATCCGGGCACCCTCGGCGCGGACCACATAATCATTCCACTCGCCCTGCTTGACGTTCTTCTCGACGGTAAAGCCCTCGTCGTGCTTGCCCAGCAGGCTGTTGCGGCGCGACTGGTCGTACAGCCGGCCCCAGTACTTGTGGCCGACGTCCGCCTGGAAGCCGGACATGTCGTCCTTCTCCGCGTTGTACTTCGAGCGGAACTGGACCCCGCCGTTGGCGTTCTCCGGCCCGACGACCTTGACCTGCAATCGCAACTCGAAGTTGTAGTACTCCTTCGCATACACCGCGTACCGGTGCTTGGGGATGGCCTTGTCCATCGTGCCCATCACGATCGCGCCGTCTTCGATCTTGATCATCTCCTTGTCAAACGTCCAGCCCTCGGTGTGGTTTGCGTCAAACAAGGTCTCGAAGCCCTCTTCTTCATCCAGGTGTTTGTGGTCCTGGCCGGCTGCCCCCGGCGTTGCGGTGGGGTTGTGCTTGGCGCAGGTGTCGCAGGCCTGTGCGGTCGAGTACGACAGCAGCGCTATCGCGGTCAGTGCAAGGCCAAGCGAGGACAGTCTTCGTTGCATCGTTTTCATGTTTGGGATTCCGGGTGTGTGTTAAGCGGGGTCGATCGTTGCGTACTTATTTCTTCTTGGTTTTCTTGGCAGGTTTGCTGGTCTTGCCGGCTTTCTTGTAGTCGCCGATGTTCGGTGCCTGCGGGTTCACTTCCGGGCCGAAGTAGCGGAGGATGACCAGGTCTTCGGTGCTTGAGGTGTTGACAAAGGTCAGGCCCGCCTTGGCGGCCGGCTCGGTGATGAAGACTTCGTCCTGCGTCAGGTCGTGGAAGCGGATGAGTTTGGGGCAGTCGAGCGTCAGGCCGTTGAGGCTGCCCCCGCCCTGGACGACGGTGATGGAGCTGGCGCCGTTATCCTTGAGAGTGACCTTGCCGCCGGGTTTGACGGTCAGTTCCTTGGCGGAAAAGAGTTGTTCGCCGTCGACCTTGCCGTAGACGATCCACTTGTCCACGTGCGCATCGTCCTGCGTATCGATGATGGGCTCGAGGTAGTGGTTGTCCTTGAAGTTCGGATCGACGTTGGCGTCCCAGTCCAGTTGATCGATGATGAAGTCGATGTCCTGGTGCTTGTTCTTGGGCATGTCTTTGACCAGGAGCGACCACGGGACTTCGCGGCCTTCGACGAGGTTCTGATACATGCCAAAGACGTCCGAGCCCCACTGCGGCTCATACGTGCACAGCGAGCCGGGCGCGTGCAGCACGCAGGGCGGGATCAGCCAGCCGGTGCCGGGCTTAAGCTTGTAGGCCTTGGAGAGGTTGAGGATGCCGTTGTCGCCTTTGTGCCAGTTGGCGATGCACTCGCGGACCTGCGCCCTGGTCGTGCCCGGCTCAAAGCCCATGAACGTATACGGGAAATTGTTGCCCACGTTGTTGTGCTGCGGCGGGAAGTAGTAGCTCTCGGGCTTGCCCTCCTGGCCGACGAGCTTGGCCTGCTTGGCGCTCTGGTGCATGTGGTGCGGGATCGGGCCCATGTTGTCGAAGAACTTGGAGTAGACCGGCCACTTCTTGTACTTCTTCCAGATCGCGCTGCCGATGATGTCCGCGCCCAGCTCGCTGACGACGTCCCGCAGCAGGAATCGCTGGCCGTGGTGGACGCAGTAGGACAGGCCCTCGTCGTGGACCCGGCCGTCGTTGGCTGCTTCGGTGGTTGAGCCGAACCAGCGTTCGTCGATGCCCCCGCGCGAGAGGCCGAAGGCGTAAGTATCTGCCGGGTGGAGCTTGAGGCGCAGGCCCGGCTGCAGGAACGATCGCGGCACCCAGTTGGGGGCAAGGCGTAAGAGCCCGCCGGTCGCTTCCAGCGCTAGCTCGGCCACAGCCTTCACGTTCTTGTCAACGGTCTTCAGGTCCAGTACGGTCGTAGCGGTCGCTTTGCTCACGATGGCTTTCCTCGCGTTCGTTGGTTTCGTCAGCGGGCTCACTAACCCACAAACGCGACAGTGTACCGCATCCGTCACGCAATCTGGTGGGACGGGCTTCCAGCCTGTCATGCTTGTTCAGCCGTCAGAAGGATGACAAGCTGAAAGCCCACCCCACCGCCAACAACGACGCCCACCCACCCCCGCGCGATACACTTTTGCCATGCCCCATTGCGAAACCCAACTGCTCATCTCCGCCAGCCGAAACCTTCACCTGGGCGACTGCACCTTCGACCGCGATCTCCTGGCCCCCGACTGCCCCACGCCCTGGTTTGTCCGCATGATGCGTCTCCACGGCGGCAAACAAGCGGGCGTCGATGTCATCACCCTCGACAACGGCAAAATCCGCCTCCGCCTCTGCCCCACCCGCGGCATGGGCATCCTCGATGTCCAGATGGGCCCGCTCCGCTTAGGCTGGGATTCGCCCGTCAAGGAAGTCGTACACCCCATGTTCGTCGACCTCCAGCGGCGCGGACGCACCGGCTGGCTCGAAGGCTTTGGCGAGTTCCTCGTCCGCTGTGGCCTGGAATTCCTCGGGCCACCGTGCGATGACAAGCACCACCAAGCCGTCGGCGAACCGCCCGCCGCGGACATCACCCTCCACGGCAAGATCGCCAATATCCCCGCCTCCGAGGTCGAAATCGAGGTCCAGACCGCCGCACCCTTCGCCATCACCCTCCGCGCCGTCGTTCACGAACGCTCCATGTACGGCCCGAAACTCGCCCTCACCACCGAACTCACCCTCATCCCCGGCCAACCCTCCTTCACTCTCACCGACACCATCCGCAACCTCGGCGGACAAACCCAGGAAGCCTGCCTCCTCTACCACATCAACCAGGGCAAACCCATCCTTGAAGAGGGCACCCAACTCCACGCCAACATCCTCGCCTGCACCCCACGCGACCCCGGCTACCCCGACGCCGACATCCAGAACTTCAACCTCTTCGGCAAACCCACCCCCGCCAGCACCGAACAGGCCTTCTTCATCGACCTCAAGCCCAACCCCCAAGGCCGGGCCGCCGTCCTCCTCCACAACCCCCACAAGGCCCTGGCCCTGGGCGTCAGTTGGCCTAAACAACAACTGCCCCTCTTCACCCTCTGGAAAGCCCTCCACGACGAGCGCGACGGCTACGTCACCGGCCTCGAACCCTGCACCACTTACCCCCTCCCACGACCTGCCGAACGCAATAGCGGCCACCTCCTCCAACTCAAGCCCAGCCAATCCCACACCGCCCAGCTCACCTTCAACCTCTACGACCACCCCCAAGCCATCCAACAAGCCATCCAATCTCTTTAAACCAGCCCCCATCCCCATCCGAACGACAACATAATCGGAATCACTGGATTCCCAGCGTTTTCCAGAGGCCCTACCCCCAGCGCGCACAAAAAAACCACCCCCGCCCCCAGGCCGAGGGCGGTTCACCGCCCGGTCCGACTGATCCCCCAACCCCCCACGCTCTCACCGCCAGCATCAGCATCAGGGGTATAGAGCGGATTGACTTCACAAGTAGCGGCCTGTCTTGCTCCCTCTCCCTCTTAGGGAGAGGG
>JBGSTE010000024.1:0-5184 GCA_041736655.1 Phycisphaeraceae bacterium
GGCAAGCATGCAACGCACGCAGAAGATTGATCTACCCCAACCCCCAACCCCCAACCCCCAACCCCCAACCCCCAACCCCCAACCCTACTCCTTGGTTCCCAGCATCAGGGCCGGGTCAAAGGCGCTGGCGAAGTCGAAGACGTCGTTGAAGTCGTGGATCGTGTCGTCGTCGGTTTTGCGCATCAGGCCGCTGTCGACCATCGCAAAAACGATCTCGCCGAAGTCACGGCAGGCGTGGATGGACCAGCGTCGCAGGACGGTGCGGGCCAAGAGGCCGTACTCTTTGATCGCGAAATCGCGCAGCCCACGGCAGAGGTCCTGCCCGCTGACATGGCGTGAGGCCTGAACCTGATCGTTGTCGTCGCTGTCCGTCTCGCTCAGTTCGCCGTGCAGGCGGGTGACGGTAAAGTCCAGCCCGCGCTGAATGAACAGGAAGGCGTCCAGAGGATAGCGGGTGGTCCGGGCTACCGCGGCAAGATCGAGGTCAATGGCCATGAGACATCACGCTCCAACAACACAGGCGGGCTGGGCAGAATCCTCCCGCGGGCTGAAGTATAGCCTGCGGATTGGCCACGCGCCTAGACCGATTTGTAAGCGCGTCGACATGATTTTCAATCGCTAAACTTCCCGCATGCCCGATCCGTCCCCGTCCGCCCGTCCGGTGCCCGCCACGGTCCTTCACCGCCGACGCGAACGGGTGTTCCTGCTGCTGGCGGGGCTGTTCCTGGGCACGCTGGCGATGCTCAACATCCTGGGCATCAGCCGGTTCATCGTGCTCGGCAGCATGGGCGGCGATCAGGGCTGGCAGTGGGGCCAGGCTGGCAAAATCACCTTTGCCCTGGCCGTCGGCGTCTTGCCTTACCCGCTGACCTTCCTCTGCACCGACCTCATCAGCGAGTTCTACGGCCGACGGCGGGCCAACTTCGTCGTCTGGGTCGGGCTGATCCTCAACCTCTGGGTCATCTTCATCCTCTGGGTCGGGGGCCTCCTGCCGGGCTTTGGCGACCTGGACTCGCAGGGCAAGGCGGTGGTCGATGCGGCGGGGCGGTTGCCGGTCTTTTTTGAGATCCGAACGCTCGCCTTCGGGGCCGTCACCGCGTCGATGATCGCTTACCTGCTCGCGCAGTTTGTCGATGTGTACCTCTTCCACTTCTGGAAAGCTTTGACCAAGGGCAAGCACCTCTGGCTACGCAACAACGGGTCGACGATGGTCAGCCAGATGGTCGATACGACGGCGGTGATCCTGATCACCCACTTTTACGCCAGGGCCCTGCCGGTCGCGGCCGACCAGCCGATCTGGCCGCAGCTCTTGTTGTTTATCGCGACGGGGTACGCGTTCAAGTTTGTCGCGGCGGCATTGGATACGCCGGTGATTTATCTCGCGGTGTGGTGGCTCAAGGGCTATCTGCAACTAAACCCCAACGCCGAGCACGAGGCGGAAGCGGAAGAGTTGGCGCTGTATTCGCATGCGGAGTAGTCCCGATCGGAAATGAAAGCCATGAGGGGGACAGGCATTCCTGCCTGTCAACAGGCCGCAGGCCTGATCCGGTTCTTGCTTCGGCTACGCGGAATGACAGGCAGGAATGCCTGTCCCCCTGATGGCTTTCGATCGTGCCCGATACACTGAGCGTGATGATGGATGCGACCGACAAACCCGCGTTGCGTCAGCACTACCGCGCCCTGCGCGATGCGATCCCCGCCGAGGTGCGAGCGCAGCGGTCGCAAGCGATCCTGCGGATGCTGCTGCGTATCGAGCGTTTCGAGCACGCCGGCAGCGTGTTTGTCTATGTTTCTACAGGCAGCGAGGTCGACACGCGCGGGCTGATCACGGCGTGCTGGTCGGCGGGCAAGGTGGTGGCCGTCCCACGCGTGTCCGCGGAGGTCGGCCACATGCGGCCGGTGGTGATCCAGTCGCTTAACGACCTCTCGCCCGGCCGGTACGGGACTCTCGAACCGACCACGCACGACTATTTTGATTCGACGCCCGACATCACGATCGTGCCGGGCCTGGCGTTCACCCGCGCCGGGCAGCGCCTGGGCCAGGGCGGCGGCTACTACGACCGCTACCTCGCCAAGCACCCGGCGACTTACAAGATTGGGCTGTGCTTTAGCGAACAACTGGCGGACGAACTAGCCATCAACGACCACGATGTTTTCATGGACGAAGTGATCACCGCATAAACGCCCCTCACGCCAGACGACCTCTCGTATGCAATCGTGCTGTTGCTATACTTGAGTAAGCCGTTCCCACATCCCCCGAGGCCACTCATGCAACTTCCGGTCCCCCTCGCCGCGGCCCTGTTCACGATCACACTATTCCTGCCCAGCAATGGATATGCGCAGGACGTTGATGATGCTGGCGAAAACCAACCGCCCCGCAAGATTAACTTCACTCCCGACCCGCGATACACCGTATTTGATGGGCCGTTGCGGGAGGATGGGACGATTGATTATGTGGCCGCGCTCAATGGGTATTTCAGTGAAGAGGTCAACACTGAAAACAATGCATTTCGCGGTTTGTTTTTGATCCTGCCACACGAGGACGAGAAGCCAGAGATTGTGGCGGGTATCCAAAAGGCTCTTTTGATCGAGCCGGTCGATTTTGCCGATGTTCCGCGACTTGTGCATTGGAGGACATACGCAGAGGAAGCTGGACTGGATGAAGAAAAGGCGGATGCATACGTCGACTCACTCCTGACCGGGCCTTATGACGGCGAGGGTGGGAGATTAATCGCGGACTGGCTGGCGAGTAATCGAGAAGCGATTGATCGGGCAGTGGTTGAAATCAACAAGCCAAGGTTCTGGTCACCGCTCGTCGATTGGGATGATGGTAAAGGCTTATTGGTTTCTATCGAATTGTCACATCTCAGGAATCACCGTCATTTGGCGCAAGCGATGCATGGTTCGGTGGGGCTTGCCATTGCAGAGGGAGATGCAGAGCGGGCCATCGAACTGCTGTTGGCGATGCGTCGACTGGCGTGGCATCAGTCGCACGATGCATTCAAAATCGGCAACCTGGTGGGAATCTCGATAGACGCGCAGGCGTTGGAAGCGCTCGAAACTTTTCTGAAAAGCCGGATTGCGGATGCCGCAGCGCTTAAGCGACTTGCGGCGGGTTGGCAGCGGGAGCGGCCGCGCCGAGCGTTTTTCGCTGCGGTGGAAGTGGACGAACTGTGCATTGCATTGGACAGAATGATGCATCTGGCGGCCGGGCGGATCACATGGGATGGCCTGATCGAGGGAGTGGTGGGGCAAACAAAAGAGATCGACCAACGTATACAAGATGAGGATTTTGATTTGGCTTTAGCGTTCAAGATGATTGCCCAGCACTACCGATTACAGGCCCGCATTCAGCAGGCCGAGACCGCCGCGGGTTTCATTAGGGCTCACGAGTTGTTCGATGATAATTTTGACCGCGAGAAACAGGCCATTAAGGATCGGCTTGTGATCGAGGTTGGCGGGGTAAAGGTTTTCAACCCGCAACTCAGCGCCCGTGAACTGACCGAACTAGTCACGGGTATGTGCATCCGCGTAATCACTCCCACCATGTTTGCGGCCCGCAATACGGAGTTTCGTTTCGCAGCCAACGAGCAGTGTTCGATCACCGCCATCGCCTGCGAGCGGTACAGGCTGATTCACGGCCGATACCCTGAACAGATCGATGCACTTGTGCCGGACTTCCTTGATGCAGTGCCGATTGATCCGATGGATGGCAAACCCTTACGCTACCGGATCAAAGAGGACGGCTCTGCGATCATCTACACCATTTCGACAAACCTAGAAGACGATGGAGGCATTAACGATCCCGAAGATCCTGATGCAAGTATGCAAGGTGATTATGTCTGGCGACTCAAACTACCAAAATAACTGAACGCCAGCGCGATCAGAACGACCCCGCCATATCCGCCTTGCTTTCTTTGACCGCGTTTTTCTTGAAGGTTGACGTTTCGCCCAGGTGGGTGATCAGGTCGGCGTAGGCCTTGCGTGACAGCTCGCCGGTCGCGGGCATCGGCATCGACACCGGCGTGTGCTTGAGGCCCGACATCAGCATTGCGTTGCCTAGCTCCAGTCCAAACAAACCTTCCGGCGCCGGGGTGAGCAGGTTGTTCTGTCCCTTGCCAAAGCGGATCGTGTCGATGACGTTCTGCACGATGCGCTGGTGGTTGGGGCGTTTGTCGGCTCCGCCGGAGGCCTCGGGCGTGATGACCAACTTGTCAACGAGCACCTCGGCGAATCGCTCGGGGCACTCTTGCGTGAACACGTCCACCGGCTGGTGCGTGCGGTAGTAGGTGATCGTGTGCGACTCGGCCCCGGGGAGTTTGTCGGCGATCACCGTGCCGTTTTTCCCAACGATTTCCAGGCGATTGATGCCGGGCGTCTGGCCGGTGGAAGTGATGAAGGTGCCCGACGCGCCGTTCTTCCACTGCAAAATCGCGGTGACATCGTCTTCGACTTCGATGTGGTGGTACTTGCCCAGCTCGGCGATGGCGGTGACTTGTGACGGTTGGCCGACGAACCAGCACAAGAGGTCCAGGTTGTGCGGGCACTGGTTGAGCAGGACGCCGCCGCCCTCGCCTTTCCAGGTGGCGCGCCAGCCGCCGGCGTCGTAGTAGGTCTGCGTGCGGAACCAGTCGGTGATGGTCCAGTTGACGCGCATGATGTCGCCGATGCTGCCGTCGGTGCAGAGGCGCTTGATGGCTTGCCAGTGCGCGAAGGTTCGCTGCTGGAACATGCCGGCGAAGACAAGGTCTTTCTTTTTCTTGCGGGCGGCTTCGAACGCGTCGATCGTCGCCTGGCCGTCGTGGGCGGTCACGGCCAGCGGCTTCTCGGTGATGACATGGATGCCCTTGTCAAAGGCGCGCTGGGCGAAGACCGGGTGCGTGAAGTGGGGCGTGGCGATGAGGATGAGGTCGACGGTGCCCGAGTCGATCAGGGCCTCGGCGGTATCGTAGGGCGTGCAGCCGTGCTTGTCGGCGGACTCGACGCAGGCCTTGGGGTTCATGTCCGTGCAGGCGGCGTAGGTCAGGCCCTTGACGTCTTTGAAGTAGGTCTCGTGAAAGCGCGCCATCGCGCCGCCGCAGCCGAACAGTCCCAGTCGCACCGTATCCTTGTCAAATCCATCCGTGCAGTTAAATCGCCGGCGGCCTACGGACGCCGGACGAGTTGACAGGCGTCTTATTCTCG
>JBGSTE010000045.1:0-2679 GCA_041736655.1 Phycisphaeraceae bacterium
AAGCGGCCGGGGCACCCTGCAGCGCCGCGATGGCGGGCAAGATGTCCGCCCCACCTTGTCTCTGGATTCTGCGCCTTACGCACCGGCCGCGAACTTGGCCCGGCGTTGCAGTTCCGCGTCGATGAAGCCGTGCAGGTCGCCGGCCAGGACGTGCTGCGGGTTGGGCTGCTCGTAGTTGGTGCGGTGGTCCTTTACGCGGTTGTCGTAGAACACGTAGCTGCGGATCTGCGAGCCCCAGCCGCGGTCGATGCTCCCGCCGCTGGCCGCCTCCTTCTCCGCGCGCCGCCTTTCTTCTTCCATCAATTGCAGCTTGCCGCGGAGCATGTTCATCGCCTGCTTCTTGTTCTGCTCCTGCTTGCGCTCCACCGAGCAGACGATCATGATCGGCTCACTCATCTGCGGCGTCTTGTACACCAGCCGGACCGCCGACGCGACCTTGTTCACGTTCTGACCGCCCGGGCCCGAGGCACGCACAAACGCGGTGGTTTCAAGATAATTCTCCTCGATCTCCGGCCCGCCGGTGTCGGGGAACTCGGGCACCACATCCACCGTGCAGAAACTCGTCTGGCGTTTTCCTTCGGCATTAAACGGGCTGACCCGCGCCAGCCGGTGCGTCCCACGCTCCACCGACAGGTAGCCAAAGGCCATCGAACCCTTGATGTAAAGCGTCACTTCCTTGAGCCCCGCTTCCGTGCCGTGGGTCTTGCTCACCTCGCTGATGTCCCAGCCCATCGACTCGCAGTAGTACAGGTACATCCGCATGAGCATCTCGCACCAGTCGTCCGCCTCGGTCCCGCCGGCGCCGGACTGGAGCGTGAGGTAGCAGTTTCGGCTGTCGTACTTGCCCGACAAAAGCGACGCGGTCTCGAGCTTGTCCAGGTCCTTGTGCAGGCCATCGATCTGCCCGTCGACTTCCTCGCGCGAGTCCTTGTCGTCCAGCTCTTGGGCCATCTCCCAGAGCACCTGCGCGTCCTCGATTTTCTTGGCCACCGCGAGCACCGGGTCGATGCGGGCCTTGATCGCCTTGAGCTCGGTGATGATCTCGTTGGCCTTGTCCTGGTTGTTCCAGAAGTCGCCCTCGCCCATCTTCGCTTCGAGTTCCTTGAGTCGCTTCTGGCGTTCCTCCACGCGCATCGAATCGCGCATCGCGTCGATGCGAGCCTGGATGTCTTCGAGGATGCCGGGGATGTTTTCGTGCTGCATAGAACAAGGGATTGTAGCGTAGAGACAACCCAAGCGACTCGGCTTAACCGCGTCACGCGACAAGTCGCGGCGCTTCATCCAATCACCTTTGATCGATACCCGATTACCCGGTGACCGCCGCGATCGCATCGCACAGCGTCTCGAGGTTGCTCGGGTCGATGCCGGCGACGTTGATTCGGCCGCTGCCGACGACATAAATCGCGTGGTCGGCCTTGAGCCTGGCGACTTGATCCTTCGTCAACCCCGACATCGTGAACATGCCGCGCTGGGTTTCGATAAACCCGTTGCCCTGGGCGCTGAGCTTGACGCCGCGCTTATCCAGGCCCTGCTTCAGGGCCGAGCGCATCGCGTTGATTCGGCCGCGCATCTGCGCCAGCTCTTCGATCCACTGCGCGGTCAGCGACGCGTCGTCGAGGATGTGCTCGACGACCAGCCCGCCGTGGGCCGGGGGGTTGGAGTAGTTGCGACGCACAGCGACTTTGACCTGGCTCTGCACGGTTTTGGCCTGTTCGCTGTTGGCGGCGACGACGGTGAGCGCGCCGACGCGCTCGCGGTAGAGGCCGAAGTTCTTCGAGTAGCTTGAGCAGATCAACAGTTCATCGCAGACCCCGAGCACCGCGCGCAGGCCAGCGGCGTCTTCTTCGAGCCCGTCGGCAAAGCCCTGGTAGGCAAAGTCAAGGAGCGCCAGCGCCTGCTTGTCCTTGATGAGCTGCGCGATCCGTTTCCACTGGTCGACGGTCGGGTCCACGCCCGTGGGGTTGTGGCAGCAGCCGTGCAGGAGCACGACGTCGCCGGGCTTGATCGCCGACAGCGCGCTGAGCATCGCGTCGAAGGCGAGCGTGTTGTGCTTTGCGTCAAAGTACGGGTAGCTGCGCACACTCAAACCCGAGGCCTCGAAGATCGACGGGTGGTTGGGCCAGGTCGGGTCGCTGATCCACACGGTAGCGCCGGCGTGGTTGGCGGCGAGGTAGTCGCCTGCCACGCGCAGCGCGCCGGTGCCGCCGGGGCACTGAGTCGTCACCGCCCGGCCGTTGTCAACGAGGTCACTCTGCGGACCAAAGAGCATCCGCCGTGTTGCCCTGCAATAGCCCGGCGAGCCGTCGATGCCCAGGTAGGACTTGGTCGGCTCGTGGTCCAGCAGCCACTTCTCCGCAGCATGCACAGCGGCGAGGGTCGCCGTCTGTCCCTTCTCGTCCTGGTAAACGCCGACGGCGAGGTTGATCTTGTGCTGACGCGGGTCGGCCTTGAAGGCCTCGGACAGGCCAAGGATCGCATCGGGCGGGGCAGGCTGAACGGTCTGGAACATGGCGGGCTCTTTTGCAGGGACAAGGTGTTGAATCCAAAAGCGTAGCAGTCGCCGCATCGCCGGGCAACGCGATCAGAGCAAACAAGTAAGATTGCCCAACAGCCGGCGGCCTACGGACGCCGGACGCGAGAATAAGACGCCTGTCAACTCGTCCGGCGTCCGTAGGCCGC
>JBGSTE010000108.1:0-3493 GCA_041736655.1 Phycisphaeraceae bacterium
GGTACCACTCCTTGTGGTGTCCTTCGGAGCGTTCGAGGGTCTTGGGCGGTTCGACGAGTGTGTTGCCGTCGAAGCTGTAGACCTTGATGTTGTTGCCGTAGTCGTCCATGTACTGGATGGCGCCGCGGGTTCCGATGATGAAGCCGCCGGAGGCGCCCAGTTCACCGTTCTTAAGTCCTTCGGTGATGAAGTCGGGCTTCTGGGGCTTGAGCCCGCCCTCGTACCAGAAGTAGTTGAAGGCTGGTCGCGAGTTCTTTTCGGGGAACTCGAACTTGACGACAGACTGCTTGGCCCACATGTCCTTGCCTTCGACGGTTTCGCCCTGCAGGAGTTCGACGGCGGTGGGGAAACCCGGGTCCATACCCCAGTAGAAGCCGTCGGTGGTGTGGCAGCCCATGTCACCGAGTGCGCCGGTTCCGAAGTCGATGAAGCCGCGCCAGTTGAAGGGGTGGTAGACGCCCTTGCGGTCGCCGCCGGAGGTGTAGGGCCGCATGGGCGCCGGGCCGATGTAGGCTTCCCAGTTGAGGTTGGCCGGTGGCTGCTCTTCGCCTGCGGGGCGGGGTCCGCCCTGGGGCCAGATGGGTCGGTTGGTCCAGATGTGCGCTTCTTTGATGGCTCCCAGTTGGCCGGAGCGGACCCACTCGACGATGCGTCGGTTGCCCTCGTTGGCGTGCATCTGGTTACCCATCTGGGTGGCGGTCTTGTAGCGTTCGACGCCGATGGCGAGCTGGCGTGCTTCCCATGCGGTGTGGGTCAGGGGCTTCTGGGTGTAGGTGTGCTTGCCCTGCATCATGGCGATGATGGTGGCGGGGTAGTGGTGGTGGTCGGGCGTGCCGATCATGACCGCATCGATGTCTTTCATGTGCTTGTCGTACATCTCGCGGTAGTCGGTGTAGCCCTTGGCATCGGGCCAGCGGTTAAAGGCGGGGCCAAAGCGGTTCTGGTCGACATCGCAGTAGCACGGGCAGCCGACGCCGAACGCGGCAATGGTGGGGATGTGCTGGCCGGCGGCGATGCCGGAGGTGCCGATGAAGGCGACATTCAGCCGGTCGTTAGCGCCGAAGACGCGGTTGTAGGAGCTGGCGCTCAGGGCCCAGGCGCTGGTGGCGGCGGCGGCCTGAATGAATCGTCGGCGAGAAATGCGCGGGTGCATGGTCATGATAGATTCCCTACTTGGGTGAACGGGTGGATGATGAACGGCGACTACCCAGTGCCTGCATCAAAGTCAGGATGCTCTGTCGGACTACTATCTTACAGAATCAATCGCCGGGCGATAACGCCTGGCCGACCAGTTGGGCGGACCCCGCCTGCGTCGGCTGCTTTTGCTTGGGCGCGCCGACAGCCAGCAGGACCATCCCGCCACAGATCGCCAGCACGCCGACCCACTGGACCATCGAGGTCGCGGGCTTAAAGACCAGGAACAGCGCAAGCTGCGAAGCCAGGAACGCCCCGCCCAGCGCCAGTCCAAAGGCCAGGGGCTCACTCATTACTTTGTAAAGCTCAACCAGGAACCACAGGCTCGGCACGCCGATGGCATGGGCGGCACAGAAGTACAGCCAGAAGCGGTCGTGATGCGTGCTGCTGAGCTTAAAGCCGATGGTGACTGCCGCCTGAATGATCCAGAACAGGCCGAGGAAGAAAAGGATACGCGTCATGGTTGGGGGCTGGGGTTGGGGGTTGGGGGTTGGGGGTTGGGGCTTGGCTGCAGGCTGTTGGCTGTTGGCTGAAAGCTGAAAGCTGAAAGCTGATTGTGCAATTAAACCATGCGGCGCTTGTGGTTGCTTGCGGGTTGAGCGTGAGCGCGACAAAGCCCACGGCTTGTCGTCGTGGGCTTTGTTGATTGCATGGCACATAGAGGCGGTGTGGCGTTAATCAGCCGCCCATGTCGTAGAAGAACTGTTCGTGGACGATCTTGCCGTCCTTGACGGTGTAGAGCCCGGTTTCCTGCATCTGCATGCGTTGGCCGGCCATGGGGCCCATCTTGGGGGTGATGTCCATGTCGAAGATGACGATGAACTGTTTGCCGTTGGGGAATGGGCCGGTGGCGCTGCTGCTGTGAACCTCGTGGTTGTCATACCACCACTTGCTCTTGGCGCGGATGGCGTCGATGCCTTTCATCTCGCGGGGCATGCCGACCTCGGGCATACCACAGACCTCGACGCTGACGATGTCCTTGCTGTAGTACTGTTCGACGAACTCCATGCTTTGGTCGGCGTTACACATCTGTACGAGCTTTTTGCCCACCGCAATGGTGTCCTGACAGATACCGTTGTCCGCTTGTTTTGACATGTTCAAAGTCTCCGGAGGGGTGTTTCTGGCCGGTGAAAATCCAGCGGGCACTTTAGTGTTTGTTTGGTATTTGTCAAGTAAGGATGGTGTTAAAAGCTGCTTATTTTGCTTGGGTCTGGGCCGGTTGGCCGTACATGACGGCGATGGGGTCCACGCCCCGGACGAAGTAGCCGATCGCCTTGAGGCAGCCCCACCAGCCGCCAGTGTGTTCGGAGCGTTCCATGACGGTTTTCAGGCCCTCATGGGTGAGGATGATTTCCGTGGCCGGCCCGTCGCCGTAGGGGTTCTCCGCCTCAAAAAATTCAATCGTGACGATCGAGCCCGCGCCCATCTCGGGTAACTCTTCCCAGCCCCAGGTGTAGGCGATGCGCCTGCCGGGGACCAGTTGCGTGAAGGTCGCGGTGCCGGTGATCGTGCCGTGGTTTGGGGACTGCATCTTGATCCGCAGGTGTCCGCCGACGCGGGCGTCGATCGACACGCTGGTGCAGCGTGAGTTGGGGTCGGGCGCGAACCACTTGGGGTAGGTCGTCGCATCCAGCCAGGTGTCATAGACCTGCTGGGGCGAAGCCTGTACGAGTTTGTGCAGGCGGACACGGTTTTCAGGGTTGACGAGGGGCTCGGGCATCGGGCTATTCCTTTTTGGAAGTGGGTTTGGGCTTATGTTTTGTTTCGGATTCGAAATACTCAGCCAGGGCGTCGAGCCGGTCTGACCAGAACTTGCGATAGAACGCGATCCACTGGCTGGCCTGCCGCAGGGGCTCGGGTTCGAGTTTGCAGTGCCTCACTCGGCCGTCACGCTGCTGCTTGAGTAAGCCCGCGCGCTCCAGCACACGCAGGTGTTTACTCACCGCCGGCAGCGACATCGATGCCATGAAAGGCTCGGCCAACTCGGTCACACGTAGACCCTCCTCCCCTGCCTGGGCCATCCGCGCGACGATCGCCCGGCGGGTCGGGTCGGCCAGGGCGGCGAAGGTCGCATCCATCGCGTCATCAAAGGCCGGCCGAGCGGGTTCGTATAATTTAACCATACGGTTAAGTATAGTGAATGGCCAAAGTCTGTCAAGGACCCATTCCAGAAAAATCAAATAAAGGGTGCATGTCGATAGGAAGCCGGTCCTGAGCGCCAGCGAAGGTCCGGATGGTTTGGCAAAGCATGAGTGCTTGATGCGATACAAAACGCTCGGATCCGGACCTTCGCTGGCGC
>JBGSTE010000120.1:0-2135 GCA_041736655.1 Phycisphaeraceae bacterium
GCCCCGGTGCCGACCGCGGCGGCCTCCTCACCACTGCTGCCGTTCTCACCATGACCTCCACCGGCGTTGATTCCAATCCCCTCAAGCGCGGCGTCTGGCTGCTGGAACGAATCCTCCACGACCCGCCGCCGCCACCGCCGCCTAATGTTCCCGAGGTGGACCTGACTGATCCCCGGATTCTGAAGATGACCCCGAAGGAGCGCATGGCCGATCACCGCAACCATGCCGCGTGCATGTCCTGTCACGCCAAGATCGATCCGTGGGGGATTTCCCTGGAGCATTATGATGCGCTGGGTCGCTTCCGCACCAGCATCAATGACCAACCGGTCGATGCCACCGCTGTCCTCTACAACAATCAACCGCTGGACGGAGCGGCGGGATTAAAAAGTTACCTCATGGCCGACCGACAAGACCAATTCGCACGAGCGATGGTTCACAAATTAAGTACGTATGCCCTGGGCCGACCGCTGTCCTTCGCGGACCGCGGTGAGATCGACAAGATGGCCGCGGAACTCAAGAAGCGTGGCAACGGCCTGATGGACCTGGTTTCCATCGTCATTCACAGCAATTTGTTCAGTCAGAAGATCACGCAGGAAGCAAATCATGACCAGTAAGCAACCCCTCATGAAGCGAAGACGGTTCCTGCAATGCGCCGGCATCGGCCTGGCACTGCCGTGGATGGAGTCCTTTGCCGCGAAGCATGAGCCACAGGAAAAAATGGCCCGCTTCGTGAGCATCTACCACCCGGACGGCGTGGGCGTGCCCCGGCAGGATGACCCGGCCTGGGAAGACTGGAGCTGGTTCCCACGCGGTGGCGAACGCGACTTCCGCCTCACGAAGGTGCTCGACGTCCTCGAACCACTGCGCCGCGAAGTCACGATCTACTCCGGCCTCTCCCACCCCGCTGTTCGCAAAGTCATCGGCCACGCCAATGCCGACCAATATCTCACCGGCGCCGATACCGGAAGTGAAGGCCCTTATAAGAACACGATCTCGCTCGACCAGATGATCGCCGCGCACGTCGGCCGCCACACCCGCCACTCAAGCCTCGTCCTGTCCACCAATGCCGGGACCGGTGCGCCCCGGGCCACTCACACCTCTTCATTCGACCAGCAAGGCCGACCCATCCCTTCGATCAACCGACCCAAAGAGATTTTTGATCTGCTGTTCGTCACCCAAGGCAGAGAAACCCGAGACAAACTTGCCCGCAGCAAAAGCGCGCTCGACCTGCTCATCGCCAACGCAAGCGCGCTCAACCGACAACTCTCGAGCCACGACCGCCAGACACTCGAGCAATACCTCGACGCGGTCCGCGATACCGAGATCAAGCTGCTCAAGACCGAAGAGTGGATCGATACACCCCTACCCGTTGTCGACGCCGACCACCTGAATCTCGAGGTCACTGTCCGCGACAGCCGGGCCTATGTTCAGACCATCTACGAACTCATCTTCCTCTCTTTTCTCAGCGATTCCACCCGCGTCGCTACTTATATGATGGGCCGGGAAAACACCGGGGGACCACAGGATCTGCTCGCCCGGGCCGTCGGCCTCAACAACGCCCACAGCCTGACCCACGACGTCAAGGAGCCCAACGGCTGGCGTAACCTCGGGACGTACAACCGCTTTCAGACCGAGGAGTTCGGCCGCTTCATCCAAAAACTCAAAGACACCCCCGAGCCCAACGGAAACGGAACCCTTCTCGACAACACCTTCGCGATGCACGGGTCGGCCACCAGCAGTTTCCACCTCTCGCGGAACTACCCCATCATCTCCGCCGGCGGCAAAAACCTCGGCTTCAAGAACGGCCGCTACCTCAAGTTCGCTAAAGCAAACGAAGACAACCAGGCCTATGCCGGTGTCGCGGAAGACAGCGTCTGGCAAAGCGACCCCGAGCATCACGAACTCCCCCTGGCCCACCTCTTCGTCACCATCCTGACACGAATGGGTATCGAAACCAACGCGTTCGCCGGCTACACAGGCGGCCTTGACCGGGTCTAGAGCGTTTTCCGTATCTATGTAGCGTTTCTGTAGCCCGCGTGTCCGATGAACCCACGCGCGTCCGACGGTGTGATCGCGTTCAGCAGAACCTGCGTGTTACGCCACAGCGTGTCGATCGTGCGATGGCCCGCTGACTC
>JBGSTE010000122.1:0-8055 GCA_041736655.1 Phycisphaeraceae bacterium
CGCCGTCGTCGCGATTGATCTGAAATGCTTTCTCTGGCCCGGCAATCCTGTCTGGCAAGTCCACTATTTTTACGCACAGAATGATTTGGAGCGGAACGAAGATGAACACATTGAACAAAACCATGGCGGGCCTGCTTCTGGCAGGTATCCCGATGACCACCCACGCCGCGCTGATCTTCGGCTGGGAAACCTGGGCCAGCGGTAACGAAGCCGCGTCGATCCAGAACGGCGGCGCGACGGGCCTGGGCGTTGAGACCGGCGACTGGCGCGAATCCTCGGCTGCGGCCTCGAACGACGGCACCTTTGGTACGGTCGCCGGCGCAAGCACCTCGGGCAGCGGTGCACTGACCGGGACCAATATCGGTGTCACTGGTGACGGCAGCTATAGCTTCACCGTCACCGCCGGGGCACAGGGACTGATCCTCGAAGGCTTCCACTTCGATGCCCAGCGCAAGCGTGCAAACTCGCCTGAAAACTGGAAGATCGAAACGATCGCTGGCAGTATCACCCTTGCCACGATCAGTAGCGGTACACTTACCACCTCGACAGGCGCCAACGGCCCGTCGGACCATGTCGATATCGATCGGAGCCTCACGGGCCTGGCTGACAACGTGCTCGCACCCGGCGAGTCCGCGACCATCCGCGTCACGTTCTCCGGCGGCAACCCCACCAACACCGACCAGACGACCTTCTTCGACAACGTCGCCATCACCGGCACCTTCGTCCCTGAGCCCGGCTCGCTGGCGCTCCTGGGCCTCGGCGGCCTGATGATCGCCCGTCGCCGTAAGGCCTGATGCGGTAGCTTGATGTTGATCCTGAAACAGGCCGATTTTCGGCCTGTTTTTCTATAACCGGACTCGCGGAACTTTAGCCATGCCAATCAAACCGACAATCGTTCTGATGCTGCTTGTTACCGCGAGCCTGCCCGCAATCGCTGCCGAGCCGGTGGAGGTCGTTGCGTCGCAGGACCTGACGGTTCGGCGTAATAGCAACGCCCAGGTGGAGCAGCCGGCAGTCGAGAAGGGCATCCACCCCAAGTCCATCAAAGAAGATGAGAAGAACCGGCTGGACCGTATCGCGATGATCCGCTTTGACTCGCAATCCTTCGGCAAGGACGTGCGCGGCGCGGCGCTCCTGCTCCAGGCCAGGGACGGCGACATGCACAAAGAGCGGTACCGTTTCCGCGTCTACGGCGTGCGCGACGGGGACAAGGAAGATGAGACCTTTACCGAGAAGGAATACAAGCCCGCCGCCAAGGGCTCGTTGTACGATGACTCGTCGAACATGATCGACCGCCAGCAGGTCGCCACGCTCGGCTCGTTCACCTCCGAACCGGGCAAACAGGTGCAGTTCTCCAGTGAATCCCTGCTGGCGTTTATCCGAGCGGACAAGAACGGGACGGTGACGATCGTGATCACGCGTGAGACCGAAAACGGGGGCAACTCGGTGTTCGAGGACACCCGAAGCCAGAACCCGCCGAAGCTCAAGCTGATTGCACCGGAAGCGGCCGAGCCCGCTGAAGAAGCCAAGCCCGCTGAAGATGCGCCTGAGCAAGACGGGCCACCCGCTCCGGGGTCTGATGTCGAAGGTGGCGCGTCGCAGTGAAGCTGATCGTCATCTAATGCCATTCGCGCGCCAGGGTCGGGTCACTTCGGGGTTGAATGACCCGTTTCATCCGAGGACGCAACACGCTGACCGGGGTTTGATCTACAATCCATCCGCCAGCGGCGATACGGACGGCCGCACGATCAGACACCCCCATCACGGGAGCACGGATGCCTCGCGATATCCCGGTCGGCAACGGGCAGATGCTCGTCACCTTCGATCAGCACTACCAGATCCGCGATCTGTACTATCCCTTCGTCGGCCAGGAGAACCACGCCGGCGGTCAGCCTTGTCGCTTTGGCGTCTGGGGGACGATCCCCGCGCAGCGGATGGACTCGCCGTCGCGAGAACAGCGTCGCAAGCGCGTGTACTGGACCGACAAGAACTGGACGATCGACCAGCGTTACATGGCCGACACGATGGCCACCGAGGTCGAGCTCGTTAACGACGAGTTGATGATTAAGCTGCGGTGTACCGACGTCGTCGACTACCACCGGCCGATCATGGTCCGGCGCATCGAGGTCATCAACCTCTCGGACGAAGACCGCGAGGTTCGGCTGATCCACCACCACGACTTTCAGATGTACGGGTTCAAGGTCGGCGATACCGCCTACTACGACCCGCAGCTTCGCAGCGTGATCCACTACCGCAAGGAACGCTACATCACCACGAGTTTTTATCTCGATGGCGAGCAGCAGACCGACCAGTATGCCACCGGCAACGCGGGCTTCGGCGGGGCCGAGGGAACCTGGCGCGATGCGGAAGACGGCGAACTGGGCATGAACCCCATCGCGCAGGGTGCGGTCGACTCGACGATCCTCTGCTCGGTACAGCTCCCGGCCAACGACACGCGCGTGGCGTACCTGGTCATCGGCTGCGGCAAGGGCTACGCCGACTGCGAAGAGATCCACCGCTTCCTGCACCGCGAGGGCACGCAGAACGTCATCGACCGGACCACGGCCTACTGGAAGCTGTGGCTGGCGGCGACGCGGACAGACTTCAACGACATCGACGCGGTGGGCCTGAGCAACAAGGTCTGCAATCTTTATAAGCGATCGCTGCTGGTGGTCCGCACGCAGATCGACAACCGCGGGGCGATCATCGCGGCCAACGACAGCGACTATTTGCAGTTCAGCCGTGACACGTACTCGTACCTCTGGCCACGCGACGGCGCGTTTGTGGCTGACGCGCTGGACGCGGCGGGCTTCCCGGACGTGTCGCGCAGCTTCTTCGAGTTCTGCTCACGGCTGATCACCCGGCGGGGGATGTTCCTGCACAAGTACACGCCCGACGGCTCGCCGGCGTCGAGCTGGCACCCGTGGGTCGACGCCAAGGGCAAGCCCCAGATGCCCATCCAGGAGGACGAGACGGCCCTGGTCGTTTGGGCGCTGTGGCGGCACTACGTGCGTTACCGCGACATCGAGTTTGTACGCCCGCTGTGGGTCAAGCTCGTGCAGCCGGCCGCGGAATTTTTATGCCGATACCGCGACCCGGACACGAAGCTGCCGCTGCCGAGCTACGACCTGTGGGAAGAGCGCTGGGGCATCCACGCGTTCACGGTGGCGACGGTGTACGCGGGTCTCAAAAGCGCCTGGCAGTTCGCGGTGTGCTTTGGCGACAGCAAGCGCGCCAGGCAGTACGCGACGGCGGCCGGCGAGGTGCGTGATGCGTTCTGCCGGTACCTGTGGTCGGAGAAGCACGGCCGATTCCTGCGGCGGATCAACCCGGTGGACACGGACCGCATCGCCGAGTTCATGGCCGACATTTTCGAAAACCGCGACCCGCGGCAGAGCCTGCCGGATGCGATCCACCAGTTGCCGGGCGTGGCGGCCAAGCATAATGGCTGGTCGGTGCCGGCGACGATCGAGCACAAACCCGACGAAGTGATCGACGCGTCGATGTTCGCCATCTTCGCGATGGGCCTGCTGCCGGCCGGCGACAAGCGCGTGGCGGCGACGATGAAGCAGGTCGAAGATCGCCTGACGATCAAGACGCCCGTCGGCGGGGTCGCGCGCTACGAGGACGACTACTACCACCAGGTCAGCCACGACACGGCCAACATCCCCGGCAACCCGTGGTTCATCTGCACGCTGTGGATGGCCGACTACCAGATCGCCAAGGCCAAGACCGTCGAGGAAGTCAAGCAGGCGGCGCACTACCTGGAGTGGGTCGCGGACCGCGCGCTGCCCTCGGGTTGCCTGGCCGAGCAGGTCCACCCGCAGACCAACGCCCCGCTGTCGGTCAGCCCGCTGACCTGGAGCCACGCGACGGTGGTGGCGACGCTGGTGGCGTACCTGAACAAGATCGAGGCGATCAAGGAAGCAGAGCGGACGGGCCATACGCTTGGCGCGGTGATGCCCGAGGCGGGCACGCTGCGCGAAGGGCAGAACCGCCATGCGATCAGCGATGCGGTGCCGGAGTTGAAGTAGGTTTATCGAGACTATTTACTGTCGCAAAGTATGTATCAATAATCGACGCTCGGTTAAAGGAGCTTGAAAGATGTATTCGATGCATGTCGCCCTGTCGTTTGTATTCGCCGTGGCCTCGCTGACCGTCGATGCGGAAGAGGCAGGCACGAGCGCCAAAGCAGCCATCGACACGTTTATCAAGCGGCAGGCCAAGGCCATCGGTGGAGAAGAATCCGATGGACGCCAAACGTCCAAGCTATTCGATTTCGATGGTTTGCGCGAGCCTGACGTCGCCGTTCTTTACTGGATTTCAAAAGACAACGACGCGACCGCGTACCTTGCTGTTTTTGAATCAACGGGCAAAACATGGAGCATGACCCACCAGATCCGGCTAGGCGGACGCGGGCTGCGTCAGATCACAAATGCTTCATTCTTGGACAGGTGCGTAAGCATCGAGTGTCTTGAGTTCTCAGGGCAAGAGCCACTGAGTTCACCAAGCCTGCCCGTGACGATTACGGCTACCGTTCAAAATGGCCTACTCGACATCAAACGTACTGAGCAGAAAGATTAGCACTTATGTTCAAGCCGCCTGCCCGGGCAGATATACGATGCTCGCGATGTGCAGGTAACTGATGACCACCGGGCCACTGAGTCCATCATCGCCGGGCTGTGGCGGGCCGAAGATATAAAGCGTCGATTGCGTGGGGATGGCCAGCTCAGGATGTTCGATGAGGTGATGCCGGCCGTTGGACTGGTAAACGATGAACGGCCTGAACGGTCGCTCGGCGAGAAGCTCTTTGATCTTGGCAACGGTCATACCAAACCCCGTATGATGAGCGAACATTTAAGTATACCTCGCACGCGGATCACGGGCCATCCTTTCAAACGAGTCACGCGTCGTCATTGTGAATAAGCCACCGTCGGTTTGCCCGCTCGCCCCCCCGCCCGTATCCTTTCAACCACGATCAGGGGCCTGCTTGCGGGGCTCTTGCAACGTACCGCGTCGGTCTGTGAACCGGCCGATAAGTCAAGTGCTCCACGGCAGATGCTTACCGCGATCCTCCTCTTTCTGGCCTCGGTCCTGGGCGCTCTGGCCCTGGTGCTGCTCATGCCCCGGCCCGGGCGGAGCCTCAGGCTGCTCGGCGCGCTCATCGGTGCCTCGGCTTTAGGCGGGGCCTGGCTGGCGGTCGCGCTCGGTGGCGACCTGCTCACCAAGTTCGCGGAGGGCACGCTCGGCCTGCCGTCGGTCGCGTTCGTCTACTACTACCTCTTCAGCCTGATCGCCATCGCCGCCGCCGTCCGCGTCATCACCCACACCCGGCCGGTCTACTCGGCGCTGTGGTTCATCATGGTCGTCCTCGCCAGCGCGGGGCTCTTGCTGGTGCTCTCGGCCGAGTTCATGGCCTTTGCGATGGTCATCATCTATGGCGGGGCGATCCTCGTGACCTACATGTTCGTCATCATGCTCGCCAGCCAGAACGAGCCGGAGCACGAAGACGACATCCCCGCGTACGACCGCTATGCGCTGGAGCCGATGTGGGCCTGCGTCGCCGGCTTCCTGCTGCTGGCGATCCTGCTGTCGATCTATTTCTCCCCACACGCCGCCAGCGCCAACCCCGCCGCCGCGATGCGCAGCGACAGCGAGGTCATCGCCAACCAGCTCACCAACCGCTCGATCCGGGCCGGCAAGGAAGACCTCGCCTCCTCGCCTTCGGTCTCGGCCACGCGGGTGAGTAATGTCGAGCGCGTCGGCATGGACCTGTTCGAGTCGCACCCGCTGGCGATCGAGCTGGCGGGCGTGATCCTTCTCGTGTCACTCATCGGCGCGGTGGTGATCGCCAAGACGCACGTCCCTAACGAAGACGCGGTCGCACGCGGCGAAGGTGGTGGCGCATGAGCTGTACTTGCTCACACCCATTCGTTTTCAACGCCAAGACGCCAAGGCGCCAAGACGCCAAGGAAGTCAGCTTTCTTTGGCCACAAAAAGTCACAAGAAGTACAAAAGGGGATTCTTTTTTGTCCTTTTTGAGCCTCTTTGTGGCAACCCTGCCTTATTGCCTTCCTTGGCGTCTTGGCGCTTTGGCGTCTTGGCGTTTAATGCCTTGTTACTTGACTAATAAGGAGGCCGCGTGATGCTCGCCTCCCTGACGCCCTTGGCGCTCTCGCACTTCCTGATGACCGGCGCGATTCTGTTCGTGCTCGGGCTCATCGGCTTTGTGACCCGACGAAACCTCATCATCATGTTCCTCTGCACGGAGATGATGTTCCAAGGCGTGGTGATCTCGCTCGTCGCGTTCGCCAACCTGCACGGCAACGTGACGGGTCAGACCTTCGTGATTTTTGTATTGACCATCGCTGCTGCGGAAGCGGCGCTGGCGCTGGGCCTGGTTGTGCTGCTCTTCCGTCGCCGGCGGACGCTCGACGCCGGGGCGTGGTCGGCGATGAGTGGATGAGTTTGCAAGTGGTTTGAGCGCGGCAGAGCCGCGTCGCTTCGTTTGCTTGAGATTGATGCATGCTTGAGTTGGCCGTGTACATCCCGTGGATCGCCGCCCTGGGTGCCTTGCTGTGCGGGGCGTTATGCCTCGCGCCGTCGATGAAGAAATTGGCCGGGCCGATCTGCGTGCTGTCGATTCTTGCGGGGTTTGTGCTGACGGTTGCGGGCTTTCTTTCGCCCGGCAAGATCACGGATCGTCATGGCCAAGCCCTCGAAATCCCCTGGCAAACTCAAACCCAAGCCGAGGCCGGCCACAGCGGCGACACGCATCACAAAGAACTGACCGACAACCACGCCGAGCACCAAGGCCTGGTCACAGGTGTCGTTCTACCGACCAATCCCCAGCCCTGGATCTACGCCGGCGGCACGGTCGACCCCGACACCGGCGAGTATGTCGGCGGTCTGCAAGTCAATTACGGCTACTACTTCGATGGCCTGACCATGGTCATGCTCCTGGTCATCACGGGCATCGGCCTACTCATCGCCATCTACGCGATGGGCTACATGAAGGGCGACCCCGGCGTTGCGCGGTTCTTTGGCGCGATGGCGCTGTTCATCTTCGCGATGACCACGCTAGTCATGGCCGACAACCTGGTGCTGCTGTTCCTGGGCTGGGAAGGCGTGGGCCTCTGCTCGTACCTGCTCATCGGCTACTACTACGGCAAGGACAGCGCTGTCGCCGCCGCGAAGAAGGCCTTCATCGTCAACCGCATCGGCGACTTTGGCTTTCTCATCGGGATTTTCCTGTGCTACACGCAGTTCGGCTCGCTGGATTTCGCGACGATTTTTGCGGGCTTGCCTGCCACGGGCACTGAAGTGCCCTCCGCCGTTAAATGGATCCCGTTCTGCCTGATGGTCGGCGCGTTTGGCAAGTCGGCGCAGATCCCGCTGTTCATCTGGCTGCCTGACGCGATGGCCGGCCCGACGCCGGTGTCGGCGCTGGTGCACGCGGCGACGATGGTGACGGCGGGCGTCTACCTCATCGCCCGCATGATGCCGGTGTTCCAACTGGTGCCTTCTGCATTGACGACCGTCGCGGTGGTCGGCGGGTTGACCGCGCTATTCGCCGGCACGATCGCGCTGTGCTCTAACGACCTCAAGGGCGTCTTCGCGTACTCGACCGTCTCGCAACTCGGCTATATGTTCCTGGGTCTGGGCGCGATGTCGACAACCGGCGCGGTGTTCCATCTGGTGACACACGCGTTCTTCAAGGCGCTGCTCTTCCTCACCGCCGGCAGCGTGATGCACGCGCTGGCCGGGACGCTGGACATCCGCACGATGGGCGGGCTTGGCAAGAAGATGCCGGTGACCAAGTGGCTGATGTTCGTCGGTTGCCTGGCGCTGGCGGGTTTCCCCGGCACCGCGGGCTTTTTCTCCAAGGACGAAATCATCGCCGCGGCCTGGATCAAGGGCGTCGAGGGCGGCAGCGGGCTCTTCATTTTTCTGGGCATCCTCGCGCTCTTGACCGCCGGGCTCACCGCGTTCTACACCTTCCGGCTGTGGTGCATCGTCTTCACCGGGCCGGTCAAGTTCGAGATGGGCGATGAG
>JBGSTE010000153.1:0-2183 GCA_041736655.1 Phycisphaeraceae bacterium
TACGTGGTGACCAAGATCCCGCGCTGGACCTTTGAGAAGTTCCCCGAGGCCGACGAAACGCTGACGACGCAGATGAAGTCGGTCGGCGAGGCGATGTCGATCGGCCGAACGTTCAAGGAGAGTCTGCAGAAGGGCATCCGCTCGATGGAGGTCAAGCGCTTCGGGCTTGGCCTTGACCAGAACGACAAGTATCTGCAGAACATCCGCAACGTCGAGCTGGCTGATGGATCGAAGGTGCAGTGGCCCATCGACCTGGATCGGCTCAAGCGCAAGCTGCGTGTGCCCAGCCAGGGCCGGATGTACTACATCCGCTACGCGTTCAAGATGGGCTGGACGATCGACGAGGTCTACGACTTCACGAAGATCGACAAGTGGTTCCTGGATCAGATCAAGCAACTCGTTGATTTTGAAAGCAAGCTCGAAGCGGCGGGCACGCTGGCGGAGTGCCCGCGCGAGCTGTTGTTCCAGGCCAAGCAGTGGGGCTACAGCGACCCGCAACTGGCGAACCTGTTCTTCGGCGCGATCACGACGACGAACATCATGGCCGTGCGTAACCACCGCAAGAAGCTGGGCATCGAGCCGGTGTACAAGCTGGTCGATACCTGCGCGGCCGAGTTCGAGGCGGCGACGCCTTACTACTACTCGACGTACGAGACGCCGTTCTCGATGAACGGTGAAGAGATCCTCGACGACGAAATCCGCGTCACGAACAAGAAGAAGATCATCATCCTCGGCGGGGGCCCGAACCGCATCGGCCAGGGCATCGAGTTTGACTACTGCTGCGTGCAGGCCGCGTTCGCCGCCAAAGAGATGGGCTTTGAAGCGGTGATGGTCAACTCCAACCCCGAGACGGTGTCGACGGACTACGACACATCGAACCTGCTGTTCTTCGAGCCCTTGACGCTCGAAGACGTGCTGAACATCTGCGAACGGCTCAACGGCAGGCCGTTTGGTGAAGCGGGCGGCCTGGTCCACGGCGTCATCGTGCAGTTCGGCGGGCAGACGCCGCTGAACCTCGCTAATGGCTTACGCGCTGCGGGCGTGCCGATCATCGGTACGAGCGTCGACTCGATCGAGCTGACCGAAGACCGCGACAAGTTCAAGGCCCTGTGCGACAAGCTCAACGTCCGCCAGCCGGCCAACGGCATCGCGTTTAATGCCGAGCAGGCCATCGAGATCGCCAACCGCATCGGCTACCCGGTGCTGGTGCGTCCGTCCTTCGTGCTCGGCGGGCGCGCGATGGAAACGGTCTTCGACGACGAACAACTCCGCCACTACATGGCCATCGCGATCGGCGCCAGCGATCTTGAAGGCCAGCCGATCCTCATCGACAAGTTCCTGGCCGAGGCCACCGAGTGCGACATCGACGTGATCGCCGACTTCGGCCCGCGCGAGCCTGGCGGGGAAGTCTCTGCCGACCAGCGCGCCATCGTCTGCGGTGTGCTCGAACACATCGAAGAGGCGGGCATCCACTCGGGCGACTCGGCCTGCTCGATCCCGCCATACTCACTGCCGGCGGAAGTGGTTCAAGAGCTTAAAGAGAAGTCCAGAGCCATGGCCAAGGCCCTTGGCGTCCGCGGGCTGATGAACGTGCAGTGGGCGATCCGCCACGGCAAGGAAGGCGGACACGAGATCTACGTCATCGAAGTCAACCCCCGCGCCTCGCGCACCGTGCCTTTCGTCGGCAAGGCCACCGGCGTGCAGTGGGCCAAGCTCGCCGCCAAAGTCATGGCCGGTAAACAGCTCAGCGAACTGGGCATGACCGAAGAAGTCATCCCGATGCACACGTCGGTGAAGGAGTCGGTCTTCCCTTTCAGCAAGTTCCCGGGTGTGGACGTGGTGCTCGGGCCGGAGATGCGTTCGACCGGCGAGGTGATGGGCGCGGACGCGGACTTCGCCGTCGCGTTTGCCAAGGCACAGATGGGTGCGGGTCAGGCGCTGCCGATGTCCGGCAAAATCTTCCTCTCCTTCCGCAAGAGCGACAAGGACCACGCGGTAGGCATCGCCAGCGAGTTGGCTTCGCTGGGTTACGAGCTGCTGGCGACCAGCGGCACGCACCGCCACCTCGCTGAGCACGGCATCTCGACCACGCGGATCAACAAGATCACCGAGGGTAGGCCCCACGCGATTGACCTCATCAAGAACCGCGAGATCGCGCTGATCATCAACACGCCGACCCGCAA
>JBGSTE010000181.1:0-12936 GCA_041736655.1 Phycisphaeraceae bacterium
CGCTGCCGGCTGAAGAGCCAGTCACGGAGCTTGTAATTTTCTTTCGCGTGGCCAAAACCCTTGCTTTCAAGCCAGCGGATGATGGTTGCCTTGGCCTCGGGGACAGGCAGGCCGTCGAGACTGAGGTCCCGGTTGGATGAGTGTACGAGCGCGCCCGGCTCGGTCCTGGCGGCACCGAGTAGCGTGGTCAGGCGGCGCTCACGTGCAGCGCTCAGGAGTTGCTCAGCGCCGTCCGCCAGGAGCGGATCGATCGCGTCCTGCCAGATCGTGGAGATCGACCCGCGGGCGCTGATGTCTAACGGTTCGCTGTTGCCGCGGCGCTGGGTGGTGATGGTGGCCCAGACGGTGTGGTAGTCGCTGCGGTTCTGGTTGACGCACAGGCCGACGAAGTCGATCAGGGCCTGTCGGATCGATAGATCGTCGGCAAGAACTCCGGGGTTCTGGTCGAACTGATCGACAAAGCCATAAATCGCGGCCATGGGTTTATCCGCGACCACATCTCGGATCGGCAGGCTGAACTTGGTTGCGAACTCGAAGTCGCGGGTGTCGTGGGCCGGGACAGCCATGATCGCCCCGGTGCCGTAGCCCATCATGACGTAGTCGGCGATCCAGATGGGGATCCGCTGGCCGTTGACGGGGTTGATGGCGTAGCCGCCGGTGAAGACGCCGGTCTTTTCTTTGGCGTCGGCCTGGCGGTCGATACTGGTTTTGCTTGCGGTCTGCTGCTGGTACGCGCGGACCGCCTCGCGCTGGGGCGCGGTCGTGATGGCGTCGACCAGCTCGTGCTCGGGGGCCAGGACCATGTAGGTCGCGCCAAAGAGTGTGTCGGGCCGGGTGGTGAAGACGCGGATCGTTTCTTTGTCGGGACCAGACGCTTCGCTGCGCTTAGCGTCGGCGTGATGGTGATCAGCTTTGCCGCGCTCAACTGCGATCGCGAAATCCACTTCCGCGCCGATGGATTTACCGATCCAGTTGCGTTGCAAAAGCTTGATATTCTCCGGCCAGTCGACCAGGTCCAGGTCGCTGATCAATCGGTCGGCATACGCGGTGATCCGCAGCATCCACTGCTTGAGCGGGCGCTTGAAGACCGGGTAGTTGCCGCGTTCGCTTCGGCCGTCGTTGGTCACTTCTTCGTTGGCGAGCACGGTGCCCAGCCCCGGGCACCAGTTGACCTCGACCTGAGCCATGAACGCCAGGCGGTATTCATCGAGCAGGCGCTCGCGCTGCGGCTGCGAAAGCTCGGTCCACTTGTGGATGTTCGGATCGCCGATGCCCGCGAGCGCTTCGAGTGATTCGGTTGCGCCTGAGACGATCAGTTCGCCGTCGATGCCGATGTAGTAGTCCTCGCCTTCGAGCTTGCGGATCAGTTCGCTGATCGGCGCAGCCTTGTTTTCGACCGGGTCGAAATAGCTGTGGTACATCTTCAGGAAGATCCACTGCGTCCACTTGACGTAAGCCGGGTCGGTGGTGGCGAGTGATCGGTCCCAGTCATAGCCCATGCCCAGGCGTTTGAGCTGGGTGACCATGTTGTTGATGTTGTTTTCGGTGGTGATGCGGGGGTGGACGTTGTGTTCGACGGCGTACTGCTCGGCGGGCAGGCCGAAGGCGTCGAAACCCATCGGGTGCAGGACGTTGTAGCCGCGCATGCGTTTGTAGCGCGCGACGATGTCGGTGGCGATATAGCCCAGCGGGTGCCCGACGTGCAGACCCACGCCCGAGGGGTAGGGGAACATGTCCAGCACGTAGAACTTGGGCTTGTCGGGGTCAAAGTCCGCGTCGCCGGGGTTGGGGCTGGCGAAGGTGCGTGCGTTGTCCCAGTGCTGTTGCCAGCGTTTCTCGATGGCGTTGAAGTCGTATTTCATGGCGGTCGTCGGCCTGCAAACGCGATGATGGAGACGTGGCAGGATACCGTAAGCTCGGCGGGCGGTGATAGCGGCCCGTTGCGAAATCTTGAGAATCGCCGGGCTCAGACGTTGGCGTAGCGGGCGGCGCGGATGATGCGGCCAAGGTGCAGGAAGTAGAGAATGAACAGCCCCGCATGGAAAAGCAGCCAGCCCAGGGTCAGAATGATTTCATCGAGATAGATGCCCAGGATGTTGAGCTGGTTGTCAATGCGAATTAAGCCAATGATCGAGGTCGAGACCAGCAAAGCCCAGATCGGCAAAAGCCCGGCCGAGAGACAGCAGGCCTGGGCGGCGGCGGGCAGTACGTCGCGCTTGGCGAAGAGGCGTTGTGACAGGGCCTGCAGCGAGCCGGCCGCCAGGCAGATGGCGGTGAAAAAGCCCGCGAAGCCGACCCCCAGCAGCAGGCCATCGAGCAGATACAGTTCGAGGTAGTCAAGGGCGGTTCTGTTATAGCTCCACGGCATGCCGTAATCGAAGAAGTCAATGAGTCCTGCGCTGATGGGCCCGGTGAGGACGAGGTACAGGATCGCAATCGTCAGCACGCGGTAGTGGGCATGGGTCGGCCGATGGGTCAGGAGGTGTGCGCCGACCTGGCTTGGGGTTCTCAGCACGCGTTTGGTGATCGACCAGTACCGGCCCTGGATCGGGGCGCGGTCGGCGTGTTTGCTCTCGTGCACAGGCTTGCCGCACTCGGGGCAGCCCTGGTCCTCGGCCAGGCCGAGCAAGAGATAGCCGCACATCTCGCAGATCGCCGGCCAGCGGCAGCGTGCGTGCCATGTCGGCTGCTCGCGATGCACAACCAAGGTCGCGAGAGTCATCCAAAGCAGGACCAGGCCGTAGATGCAGCCGGAGAGGTGACGGGCCGCGGTGAAGAGGAACTGGGCGCGCTCGGCTTCGAGCATGCGGTGTACGCCTTCGCGGTAGAAGTCGTAGTAGTAGGCTTCTTCCAGACTCTCAACGCCGAGCATCACGCCGATGAGCGCCAGCGTCAGCAGCACGTGCCAGGGCGTGAGCTGGTACCAGCGTGAGAGTGTTCGTCGGTAGGCCTGCCCCCACGGCTCGCAGCCGGCACCCAAGCAGGTGGTCAACACAGCCGCGAGCAGGTAGAGAAACTGCAACGCGACAAAGTAGGCCAGCGCCCCGGCAGCGAACATCGGCGCATCGCTCTGAACCTCGTAAACCAGGTCATCGAGATAGATCTCACCTAAAAAGGACAGCCCCAGAAGCAGGATGATCAGCCCCAGCAGGTGGATCGCGAAGGATTGGCCAAGCCCGATGATTCGCCAGGGCCCGCGCGCGGCGCGCGTCGGCGTGAGATAGGGCAGCAGGACGCCGGAATGGGTGGAGGGATCGGCCATGCGTGCTACAGGATAGTGGTTCAGTTTGAATGGTGGGACAGGCTTTCAGCCTGTCATGCAGCTCTGCAAGGTCGTAGCCAGATATGACAGGCTGGAAGCCTGTCCCACCCAGTCCTGCACATCAAATTGAACCACTTCTTGCTGCAGAATATCGGCCGGTACGCGGCACGCGCGGGTTTCCGTCGCCGCTGGCTACCCCAACACCGGCGCGATCGGGCGCTGGCTGTGGATGCGTGTTTCCAGCAGGTTGATGTTCGGCAGCAGGTACATCTCGTAGGCCTCGGGTGCTTTATCTTTTGGGAACTCGCGCCAAACGAGGTCGATCAATTCGCGGGCCTTGTCGAGTTCGCCATCGTCGATGTGTTTGCTGGCGCGGATCAGCCGGAGGAACTGCTCGATGAGGTCCCCGTCTCCGATCAGCCCGGCGAAGTTCAGCGGCCGGTGGTCGAGCTTTTCAATCAGCCCGTAGGCGAGGGTGAGGTCGTTCGCCGCGACTGCATCCGTGACCCATGAAAAGCCCAACTCCCGGAGCAGGTCGTCGCTGGGGGGTTCGGGCTGACGCTCGAGGACGTTCCACCAGGCGCGGATGACAGCGGCGTGAGCGGCGCGCTCGTTTTCCATGTCAAGCACGGCCAATTGCAGGAGGCGGTACACCCCCGGCATGTCCTTCATGGAACGACCGACCTGCATTTCGTGTGCGAGATTCAGGGCGTGGACGTAGTCGCCCAGTTCGTTGGCGTCGCGGTGCTTAAAGGCGCGGGCGACGGCCTGCTGGTAGAGCTCTTCAGCCGTGCCCGCGGGCTGATACAGGTCCAGCCGGGCGCCGATGTCGTAGTTAAAGCGCGCTTGGATCGCCGCCTCGAGCTTGGCGGTGGTATCGATCTTCTCTTCTTTGAGCATGCGGAAGAGTTCGGGGATGCGATTGGGCGTGATATGCTCGATGAGCCGTTGGATTTCGTAATAGCTCGCGGCCTCGCGATAGTCGCTGCGTTTCTGGCTGTATTCGCTGTTCTTAAAGCGGATCTCGTATTTTCGGGGCCAGTAACGCAGGTAGCTGTCGGGGTTGGGTTCTTCAGGCAGCACCAGGCCCAGATTGCCGCCGCCGGAAATCAATTCGCGGTACATCCACGCGGCACGTTCCGCACCGATCTGCTTAAGCGTCAATTCGGTGAGGACGAAGCTCAGTCCGCTGGTGAACCAGGCGGTATGCTCGTCTTCTAAGAGCTGCGTTTGTTCTTCGAAAATGCTCTGCCAAGAGCCAAGCGTTGTGTCCATGAGGCTGACGTCGGCCAAAGGTTGATTCGGGTCTGGTGGCGGGGCATCTTTGAGCGACTCAAACAATGCGGCGATCAAGTCCTGTTTGGGGTACAGGTAGGTCTCGCGCAGATCTTGAACTAGGTTATCGCGCGAGAACACTTGCTCTTTGTCTAATGGCATGTCAGCGTAAAGTATTATGCCCGGCAGCAGGACGTCGTGTTGTGAATATTTAAAATACGCATGTATGTTGGCTTTGTCGGTTGAGCGGTTGTACGAGGTGAATGGAAGCCTTCCGCCGGCCCGCAGGTAATTCTTTGCGGTATCCTTATTAAGGACATAGACCGTCACGTGGTCGGGCAGGAGGTAGGCCGGCAACTCGCAGTGCGTCAGGTTCTCAACGCGTTTCTGGAACGCCTCGTCGTAGGCGGGGCCCGCCTTTTCCATGCCGACAAGATCGAAGCCGGCGTCGGTGATCTGGCGGGCGGCCCGCTGGATCGCGGCATTGTTGATGCCATGGACTTGTTTGGCCTCTTTGATCTCTGCCTCGATGACCTCAGCGACCCAGTCACGGTGTTCGAGCAGCGCCTTGTCCAGGAGCACGACCCCGCTGTCGAAGGCGATCGACTCGGCCGCAAGCACCGCCGGGGCCTGCTCAGGCTCGGCCGCACCAAGCATCGCCGGCAGCAACGCGAGCGTGACGGTCAGGGCGTGCATGGCTGGGCTCAGGCCTGTAAGACGGCGTGACATGCTTGGCTCCCGGTTCCTGCATCGTGCGGTCAAAACACTATCATCTGCACGCTCAGTGTACCGGCCTGTTAAAACCCCGCACGACATTATCCCCATGACCGACCGTGCCGCTATCGCTCGTTCCGCCGCCGCAGGCCTCCGCGCCTTTGCCGGCCAGATCCAGAAGACGCCGGTCATCATCGGCTTTGACGGCTTTGTCGACTCGATCATCGCCGTCGTCGATAAGCGGCAGGACACGGAGCGCTACGACCCCCTGCACACCATCGCCGAGCTCGGCTCACGCATCTCCGCCGCCGCCGGCCGATCCTCCAACATCGAACTGGTCACCAAGCTCGAAAAGCTCGGCGGCAACGGACCCATCATGGCCAACGCCATGGCCCGCGCGGGCTTTGACGTGACCTACATCGGCCCGCTGGGCGAGGGCGTCATCCACCCGGTCTTCAACGAGTTCGCACAGATCGCCCGCGTCTACTCCATCGCCGACCCCGCGCACACCGACGCGCTGGAGTTTGACGACGGCAAGCTCATGCTCGGCAAGCACGCGTCGCTTAGGCACGTCAACCAGCACACGATCGACCAGCAGATCGGCCGGGAAACGTACGTCGAACTCATCCGCAAGACCAAGTTCCTGGGCATGGTCAACTGGACGATGCTGACGCAGCTGAACACGATCTGGGAAGCGCTGATCGAAGATGTGCTGCCGAAGATGGACAACGACCGGATGATTTTTATTGACCTGGCCGACCCGAGCAAGCGCACGCAGGGCGATATCGCACAGGCGATGGCGCTGACCCGCCGGCTCAACAGCGAGTCGAAGGTCGTGGTGGGCTTTAATTTGTCCGAGGCGGTGCAGATTGCCCAGGTGCTGGGCGTGAAAGTGCCCGAGAGTGATATTCAGCAGAAGCAGGCGATCGAGAAGATGGCCGTGGACCTGCGTGCGGCGCTGGACGTGATGTGCGTGGTCGTGCACCCGCGCGAGGGCGCGGCTGCGGCGATCCGGCAGGACGACGGCAAGGTCGTGACGGGCCAGTTCAAAGGCCCGTTCGTCAGTAAGCCCAAGCTGAGCACCGGGGCCGGCGACAACTTCAACGCGGGCTTCTGCCTGGGTCTGCTCGCAGGCCTGCCGATTGAGGCGTGCCTGTGCACCGGTACGGCCACAAGCGGCTTTTACGTCCGCAACGGCCAGAGCCCGACACTGGACGACCTGGCGGCCTTCTGCGATGTGCTGCCGCAGCCGGAGTGAGATGGTTCGTTTGGCAAGGCATTTTTAACCGCCAAGACGCCAAGGCGCCAAGGAAGGCAAATCATGCTTGTTCAAAGAGATTACGCAAATCTATTGCCAAAGCTTGTAGACGCTCTTTTTCAATCGCCGGAAGACCGACGCAAAGCGCAGGAGATTTTGGCCGAGTATTCAGGTCCAGCACATGAAAGAGTATTGGTTGGAGTTCTTAAAGCCTCAAATGGCCACTTCGACAAGATGCGGTCTTTAGTTGGTCTGGCGAATCGTGACTACCGGGACCTCTTAGTTGAAGCGGAATTTTCCGAAAGTTTTGACAACGATCACCTTCGAATCTCAGACCCAGAACAATATCGCAAGATACAACAGCATGAAGCAAAAAAGTATGATGAATGGATAGCAAAGACACTAGGCACTTAGCACATCAATCAAGCCTCCCCTGCCTTCCTTGGCGCCTTGGCGTCTTGGCGGTTAAACATGCCTTTCTGCCTTGGCGGTTCAAAACCAACACCTTCTCCCCTACAATCCACACAGCAACCGACAGGATGTCACGCCCGTCGCTTTCACGGATGATCTCTACCCATGACCGCCGCCCCCACATCCCGCTACGACCGCCAGCCGATCAAGGTCGACGTGGGCCAGCTCTTTGACAAGCTGCCGCCCAGCGCGATCGAGGCCGAGTGCGCGGTGCTTGGGTCGATGATCCTCGACTGGCGGGTCTGTGGCGAGGTCGTGCAGATCCTCAAGTCGCCCGAGGATTTTTACAAGCCCGCCCACAGCGTGATCTACCAGACGATGATCGACCTGTACAACCAGGTCCAGTCCATCGACATGGTTCAGCTCACCCAGAAGCTGGTGGACAAGGGCGTGCTCGAGCAGGTCGGCGGGGTGCAGTACCTCATCGAGCTCTTCGAGTCCGTGCCCTCGGCGGTCAGCGCCGGGCACTACGCAAGGATCGTCCGCGAGAAGGCGCTGGTGCGCTCACTCATCGACGCCTCCGGCCGACTGCTGCACAAGTGCTACCACTCCGGCGACTCGGCCGACGATTTACTCGCCCACGCCGGCCAACTGATCTACCACATCCAGGAGAAGCGCGGCATCACCGACGCGCACAACCTCCATGCGCTGCTCGAAGAGACGATGGCGCTGCTCGAAGCCCACGACGGCCGATCCATCACGGGCCTGGAGACCGGCTTCTACGAGCTGGACGAAATGACCAACGGCCTGCACGGCGGGGAACTCTCAATCATCGCGGCAAGACCGTCGATGGGTAAGACCGCCTTCATGCTCAACATGGCTGAGCACATCGCGACGGTCAACAAGATCCCCGTCGCGGTGTTCTCGCTGGAAATGAGTAAGCAGCAGTTGGCCCAGCGTCTCTTGTGCTCGCGCAGCGGCGTCGACTCGCAGAAGCTGCGGAAAAACATGCTCAGCCGCGACGACTTCGGGCGATTGCAGATGACCGTCGGCGAGCTCTCCGAGGCGCCGATGTACATCGACGACACCCCCGGATTAAATCCCGTTGTCCTCCGCGCCAAGGCCCAGCGCCTCGCGAACGAACGGCACATCAAGGCGATCTTCGTCGACTACCTCCAGCTCATGTCCGACCCCGGCAGCAACTCGCGACAGGAAGAAGTGTCGAGTATTTCACGGCAGATCAAGGCCTTGGCGCGCGACCTGGAGGTGCCGGTGGTGTGCCTGAGCCAGCTCAACCGACAGGCCGAGCAGCGCGAAGGACATCGGCCGCGGATGAGCGACCTGCGTGAGTCCGGCTCGATCGAGCAGGACGCGGACGTGATCATGATGGTCCACCGCGAGGACTATTTTCACCGCCAAGACCCGGACTACGAGCCGGACCACGTCGCGGAGATCATCATCGCCAAGCAGCGCAACGGCCCGACGGGCGTCTGCAAGCTCCAGTTCCACGGCCCGACCACGCGCTTCCACAACCTCGCCCGCGGGCAGGGGGAGTATTGATGGGGACTAGGTGTTGGGTATTAGGTGTTAGGGCTACTTTATAATTCCAACCCCCAACCCCCAACCCCATCCTGAAAAACTCATCTGGACCTTCGCCCGCGACCCGCTATGATCGGCGTTCTTCTGATTTTTTACTCAAGCCTCACGAGGTCCACGGATGGAATCCCAGCAACACCTCAGCCTACGCCTGACAACCGACAGCCAGGTCCGCCTGCGCACGACCGTCGGCCAGGACACGCACGAACTGTCGCTGGAGCGCGACGAGTTCGAGCAGTTCTTCCGCCACATGCTCCGCATCCGCGCCAAGCTCGACCTGCGCGACGCGGCCGGGGCGTACGACAAGTACGGCTTTGATCGGCGGTAAGCATCGCGCGACCATCGGGTGCAGCACCAATAGCCGCGACGCTACGCGTCGCCGGCAAGCTGTACTGCAGGCCAAACCAGCAGGGGGATACCGAGATGTTAATATCCTCTCGTCAGACCCCAGAACAAGCATCAACCCCCGAGGATGCCCATGATTTGTCGTCTTCTGCCGCACTTGCTGCTCGTCCTGGTCCTGCTCGGCTGCTCGCATCATCGGCCCACCAGCGGAGCGGTCAGCGGCACGCCCCTGGGTAAGCCCGCCCGGCCCAACATCATCTACATCCTCGCCGACGACCTGGGCTACGGCGACCTGGGCAGCTACGGCCAAACCCTCATCGCCACACCTAACCTCGACGACCTTGCCGCGCGTGGCCTGCGCTTTACCGACCATTACGCCGGCTCGACCGTCTGCGCCCCGTCGCGCTGTGTGCTCATGACCGGCAAGCACACCGGCGTGTGCTTCATGCGCGGCAACTACCACGGCAACAACGGCTACACGCTGCCCATGCCCGCTGATGAGCCCTCGCTGCCGCGGCTGATGAAGCAGGCTGGCTACAAGACCGCGTGCATCGGCAAGTGGGGCCTTGGGCCGGCGAACTCGTCGAGCGACCCCAACACGTTTGGCTTTGATTTTTTCTATGGCTTCCTCGATCAGCGTCACGCCCACAACCACTACCCCGACTATCTCTGGCGGAACAACGTCAAGGAGCCGACGGGCAACGTCATGACGGACGCGAGCCGAAGCGGACCGTTGGGCGCGGGCGTGGCGGTCAAGCGTGTGGCGTACGCGGGTGACTTGTTTTTCAAGGAATCGCAGCGGTGGATCGCCGAGCAGGCCAAGTCGGACGAGCCTTTCTTTTTGTACCTCGCGCTGACCATGCCGCACGCGAACAACGAGGCGAACGGGCTGGTGAAGCACCTGCCTGAAGAGGCGCGAGCCCAGAAGGGCCAGGAGGTGCCGGACCTTGGGCCTTATGCGGACAAGGACTGGACCGGCCCGAACAAGGGCCAGGCCGCGATGATCACCCGCATGGACGCGCAGATCGGCGAGCTGGTCAAGCAGCTCGAAGCGCTGGAGATCGCCGACAACACGCTGATCATGTTCACCTCCGACAACGGCCCGCATACCGAGGGCGGCAACGACGCGACGTTCTTTGACGCCAACGGCCCGTACCGCGGCATCAAGCGTGACCTCTATGACGGCGGCATCCGTGTGCCGATGATCGCGTACTGGCCGGGCGTGATCGCGCCGAGCGTGACGGATCACATCAGCAGTTTTGACGATGTCCTGCCGACGGTTGCCGAGTTGATCGGCGGCACCACCCCCGCGAGCGTCACGGGCGTCAGCTTCGCGCCGACACTGCTGGGCACGACCGGCCAGCGTCAGCGCGACTACCTTTACTGGGAGTTCTTCGAGCAGCAGGGCAAGCAGGCGGTGCGGATGGGCAAGTGGAAGGGCGTTCGGCTCAAAGTGCAGGACGACCCCAACGGCCCGATCGAGCTGTATGACCTGTCGACCGATCCCGGCGAGCAGAATAACGTGGCCGGTGAACATGCCGAGGTGGTCGCGCAGATCAGCACGATCATGCGTGAGGCCCATACGCCAAGCCAGGCGGAGGTCTGGCGTTATAACTGGGAGCGGTGATTCAGCGGCCGGTCGAATCTTCCGATAGATTCCGGGTTATGGTCTACGACAACGAATTAAGCGTGGCGGTGGCGGCGGTGCGTGACGCGGCGAGGGTCTGCCGAAAGGTGCAGGCGGCGCTGGTCACGGCCAAGACGCTGGAGAAAAAAGATAACAGCCCGGTGACGGTCGCGGACTTCGCCAGCCAGGCGGTGGTCTGCAAGCGATTAGCAGACGCCTTTGCCGCCGACCGCGTCGTCGGCGAAGAAGGCGCCGCCGATTTAAGAGGCGATGAAGCCGCGCCGCTTCGCAACGCAGTGGTCTCACACACCTGCGAGATCGTCGGCAAGGCGAGCGATAACGACGTACTGAACTGGATCGACCGCGGCGGCTACGACCCCGCGAAAGATCAGGCCAACGTGCGCGGGCGTTACTGGACGCTGGACCCCATCGACGGCACCAAGGGTTTTTTACGCGGCGAGCAATACGCCATCGCGCTGGCGCTGATCGAAAACGGCAAGGTCGTGCTCGGTGCGCTGGGCTGTCCGAACCTCGCCATGCCCGACGGGTCGCTCGGCTGCCTGTTCACGGCCGTGCGCGGCCAGGGCACGCTGCTGCTGCCGATCGACGGGCAAGGTTTATCAGGAAAGAAAGTGACGGTCGACACGGTGCTCAAGGCGAGCGACGCGCGCTTCTGCGAGTCGGTCGAGTCCGGCCACTCGAACCAGGACGACTCGGCGACGATCGCCACGATCCTGGGCATCACCGCCGAGCCTTACCGCATCGACAGCCAGTGCAAGTACGCGGCGGTTTCGCGTGGCGATGCGAGTATTTACCTGCGCCTGCCGACCAAGGCCGACTACCGCGAGAAGATCTGGGACCACGCCGCCGGCGCGATCGTGGTCGAAGAAGCCGGCGGCAGGGTGACGGATGTCGGTGGCGACCCGCTGGATTTTTCACTGGGCCGAACGCTTGAAAATAACCGCGGCATCATCGCGACCAACGGGCGGTTTCATGATGAAGTGGTAGATGCGGTGCAGAGTGTGATTGGTTAACAATAGCGGATGTGGGAATTCGGATGTGGGATGGTTCAAGGCATCCCGTGTTTAAGAATGATCCACCATCCACCATCCACCATCCACCATCCGCCATCCGCAATCCAATCATCCTCCCGGCATCCCACGGATATCCACGATATCCGCGCGCAGCGTGTCGAGGTCCAGTACGGCGCAGGTGCAGCGGTCGGTGACCCAGCCGCAGCATTCGCCGGGGTTTAGGAGTAGTTGCTTGCCGCTCTTGTTGGCGGGCATGTCTTTGAGTTGATTGACCGGCTCGTGCGTGTGGCCGGTGATGACGACGTCGGCCCCGACGATGTCCGCGGGCTTGAGCCAGTCGATGAAGTGGTGCATGACGACCAGGCGCGACTTGCCCGCGGCGGTGGGCATCTCGATGCGCAGCGGACCATCGACCAGTTGCGGGAGGATTTTTTTGAGCCCGGCCCGCTCGCCGTCGTTGTTGCCGTAGATGCCGAACACCGGCGTGTCGCCGACGAGTTCGGGCTCTTTCAGGAGCTTGGCGGCAAAGGGCGCGACGTAGTCGCCGGCGTGGAGGATGGCCCCGACCTTGAGGCGCTTAAACATCGCCAGCGCCTGCCGAAAGGTGGGCAGGCGGTCGTGGGTATCGCTGATCACGCCGATTTTCATGGCGTCAGAATAGTTTTTTTAGGCCCGTTGGTCGAGTGGGGTGCTTTTAATAGGCCAAATGTGAACATTCCGCTTCTCCGCAGGCCGGTCGTTGCGTATACTTGCCATGCCTGTTCCACGGACCTATTCAGGACTTGCCGATGCCCCTGCCCACCGCCCGCCGCTGGCTTCTGATCGCCCCGATCCTGCTGTACGTGGTGGCGCTCTTGGCTTTGCGGATGCACCTACCCACCGGCGAACCGGCCTCCCTGGTCGTGGCCGTGCTGGCCGGCGGTCTGGCGATCGCAGCGGGCGTCGCGCTGGTTCGTCGGCACCGCATCAGCCCCGGTCGGCTATCCTCCCGCGGATGAGTGACCCCCGGAACACCGACCCCCGGAATTCAGACCGCCTTCAGCAACTGCTCAAGCTCCACGCAGCGGACGAGCGCGACGCGGACCTGCCCTATATGGTCGCGCTCGAATACGCCAAGCTCGGGCAAGCAACCGAAGCGATCGCCTGGCTGGACAAGTGCCTGTCGCTGAACCCGCACTACCACTACGCCTACTTCCAGAAGGCGAAGATGCTCGACCGCGAGGGCGAGTCGGACGATGCGCTGGCGGTACTGGATGTAGGCATCGCGATGGCGCAAAAGGCCGGCGACGGCAAGGCGCTGGGCGAGATGCAGGACCTGCGGCAGATCATGCAGGGCTGAAGTACTGAGTATGCAGCAATCTTTCGGGAGGGCGAGGCTCCTGCCGAGCCGATAGCAACAGAAGACTCGCGGCTC
>JBGSTE010000187.1:0-3717 GCA_041736655.1 Phycisphaeraceae bacterium
CGTCGCATCTGCCGCGCTCGCGTCGGCGATCTGCCGCGCGACCTCGACCACCGCTTCAGCCTGCTGGCTGCCCTGCTCCTTCTGATAGTTCTTGACTTTCTCGTTGAGCACCGCGAGGGCCGACTGGATCTTGCTGCGTAGCACCAGCGGTGTCGACTGCTCGCCCATCGCCTTGGTGATCGCCTCGATCTCATCGCCCAATTTTTCAGCCGGTGCCTGCGCCAGCGACTGGGCACGATGTAACAGCGCCTCGGCCTGTGCGACGACCTTATGCGCCGCGCTGCCGGTGATCGCCGTCAAGCGACGCACGCCCTTACTCACCGCGTCCTGGCCGACGATGACAAAACCTTCCGCATCGCCGGTCTTCGCCAAGTGCGTGCCGCCGCAGAACTCGATCGACTTATCTTTCCACCTGGAGCTGGCCGGATCGGCGAGCAGGTCATGAACCTTCGCACCGATCGATACGACGCGCACCACCGGCGGGTACTTCTCGCCAAACACCGCGCGCAGGCTGTTGATCTTCAAGGCCTCGGTCTGCGGAGCAAGATCAGCAAAAACTTCGAGATCCGCTGCGATATCCGCATTAACCTGCTGCTCGACCGCTTCGACCTGCTCGGACGTCAACGCGTGGTCGTGGCTGAAGTCAAAGCGTGTCTTCTGATCATCCACGAGCGAGCCCTTCTGCATCGCGTCCTTGTTGACCAGGTCACGCAGCGCACGGTTCATGACGTGTGTGATCGTGTGGTTGGCGGTGATCTTTGCCCGGCGGTCCTTGTCCACATGCAGCGAGGCGGAGACCATCGGGTTGCCCGCGTGCAGCTCCAGCCGGCCGGTCGCCACCGTGCCCAGGTGCAGGTGCACGCCGCCGATCTTGATCGTGTCGGTCACGCTGATGCGCGTCATCTCGCCGCAGACTTCGTTGATGCACTGGCGAACGATGGCCTCGCCGGTGTCGCCGACCTGTCCGCCGGCCTCGGCATAGAAAGGCGTCATCTCAAAGACCATCGCCACCTCATCGCCGGGTCTTGCTTCAACGGACGGCTCATACACTTCGCCACGCTTAAGAAACAGCGTGAGCACGTTGTCCTGCTCGGGCATGTCGGTCGTGGTGTAGCCGACAAACTTCGTCTCGGCGAACCACCCGGCATCAAGGCCCTTCTGCACCAGTTCCAGCAGCGACTGCTTGGCGCTCGCCCCGCCGGCCTCACCCCGTGAACGGATGCGGGCAGCCTGCATCTCGCGCTCAAAGCCCTCAAGATCGACCTTGAGCCCGCGTTCCTCGGCCATGAGCTGCGTCAGGCCGATCGGAAAGCCGTAGGTGTCGTGGAGTTTGAAGGCGAAGTCTCCACCAAGAATAGCGCCTGACAAGTCAAGACCGTCAGAGTGCTGAATAATCTCTCCATCTTTAAACTCGATGTCCCAAATTTCACCGCTCTTGATATCACAAAATCTAGCTCTGTTGTCCTGTGCCGTAGGTAGTTCTTCACTTGAATCGTGTCGATATGCTGGACTTGATGCGCTGACACGGTTTGGTCGAGTTTTTTCAAAGTTTTCAAGTATTGCGGTTTGGTATGAGAGTTCAATTGCACGGTTCAACATACCAATCCCCCGATCCAGCGTCCTTCGGAAACTCACTTCCTCATCCAGCAGTTCCTTCTCCACATCCTTCTGCTTCTTGATGATCTCCGGGAACACGTCGCCAAAGTTGGCGACGACCGCGGAGACCAGCTTGTAGAAGAACGGCTCTTCAACGCCCAGCGTCTGCTTGCCGTAGCGCACGGCCCGGCGGAGGATCGAGCGCAGGACGTAGTTTCGGCCGTCGTTGCCGCAGTGCGCGCCGTCACTGAGCGCAAACGTCAGCGTGCGGATGTGGTCGGCGATGACGCGGTAGGCGATGTTGATGGGGTCTTGCAGCGCGGCCTTGTCGCCCCCGGGCGTGTAGTCGCGGGCGCCGGTGACCTGTTTAATCGCCTTGAAAATCGGCTGAAAAACGTCGGTGTCGTAGTTGCTCTCTTTACCCTGCAGCACGCGGACGATGCGCTCAAAGCCCATGCCGGTGTCGACGTGCTTGGCCGGCAGCGACGTGAGCCGGCCGTTCTGGTTGCGGTTGTACTGGATGAAGACGAGGTTCCAGACCTCGACGACGGTGTCCTGTCCGTCGGCGTTGACCAGATGGCCGGCGTTTTTGCCGGGACTTCGGTCGAAGTGGATTTCGGTACACGGGCCGCACGGGCCGGTGTCGCCCATCTCCCAGAAGTTGTCCTTCTTGTTGCCGGGGTGGACCTGATGCGGCGGGAGCAACTGCAACCAGAGTTCCTTGGCTTCAAGGTCCGGTTCGAGGCCTTCGCTCGGGTCGCCTTCGAAATAAGTCGCGTGCAGGCGCTGCGGGTCGATGCCCCAGACTTTCGTGAGTAGTTCCCACGCCCAATGGATCGCATCTTTCTTGAAGTAGTCGCCGAAGGACCAGTTGCCCAGCATCTCGAAGAAGGTGTGGTGGTAGGTGTCCTTGCCGACATCATCGAGGTCGTTGTGCTTGCCGCCAGCGCGGATGCACTTTTGCGTATCCACCGCGCGGGTGTAAGGCGGCTGCTCGGTGCCCAGGAAGTACGGCTTGAACTGGTTCATGCCGGCGTTGGTAAAGAGCAGCGTCGGGTCCTCGTGCGGGACCACCGGCGAGGACGGGACTTCGGTGTGGCCGGCCTTGTCGACAAAAAAGTCGATGAACTGCCGGCGGATCTGCGAGCTGGTAGGCGTCTGTTTCGTCGTCATGGCTTGGTTCGGTGCGGAACGGCGTAGTATAACCGACATGCATGGCATGAGCGGGCCGCGGAGTCCACAAATGCTCAGCCCGGAGTAACGCGATGACAAGCACTCAGACACAGCCACCAGTCAAGAACGCCAAGCGTCCGCACATCCTCGTTGTCGGGTGCGGCTTCGGCGGGCTCCTGTTCTGCAGGCAATTCAAAGGCAACGCGCGGATCACCGTCGTCGACAGGCAGAACCACCACCTCTTCCAGCCGCTGCTGTACCAGGTCGCGATGGCCGGGCTCTCCGCGCCGGAGGTCTCCGAGCCGATCCGCTCGATCTTCCGTCGTCGGCCGGACATCGAGACGGTCATGGACACGGTGCAGTCGATCGACCTCAGCCGCAAGACGGCGATGCTCGAACTGGGCGGCGCGGTTTCGTACGACTACCTCGTGCTGGCGGTCGGCGGCCGGACCAGCTACTTCGGCCACGACCAATGGGCTGAGCACGCGCCGGGCATCAAATCGCTGGAAGACGCGATGCGTGTGCGTCAGATGGTGCTGACATCCTTTGAGTTGGCCGAGGCGATCCAGGACCCGCTGGAGCGCAGGTTGCTGACGACGATCGTGGTCGTCGGCGGCGGCGCGACGGGCGTGGAGCTGTCTGGCGCGATGGCGGAATTGACGCGTGTGGTCTTCAAGCGAGACTTTCGACGCATCAACCCGGCCGAGGCGCGGGTCATCCTCATCGACGGCGGTGACCGCCTGCTCTCGAGTTTCCCGGAGAAACTCTCGGCCAGCGCCAAGCGGCAGCTCGAGTCGCTGGGCGTGGAGGTGCGTCTGAACACGCGGGTGCAGAATATTGATGAGGGCGGTGTTGAATTAAGTAGTGGTGAGCGCATCGCGACGCGCAACGTGCTCTGGGGCGGGGGCGTGCAGGCGCCGGAACTGACGCGGACGCTGGGTGTCGCCC
>JBGSTE010000188.1:0-1699 GCA_041736655.1 Phycisphaeraceae bacterium
GTCATCGATCATCACACCTGCGACCCCTGCCGGCCCAAGGTGCAACTGCTGCTCAACAACCAACTGCCCGAGCCCGATGGCCAACTCGGGCCCAAGGTCGACCTCCGCGAGCAGCCGAGGCTGCGGATTGTCGCCTGCGAGGGCAAGCCCACCGAGAAATACAACTTCGGCCCGGACATGATCCCCGGCGCACGCGAGGCCATCGTCGGCTGGGCGTGAGCGCGGATCGCGCGCTTTCCAAGCGCAGGCCGCCACCCTTGCCGATAACAAGCGCAGCGATGACTGCGCCCTCACCCACCCTCCAAAAGAACCTCGCCGCGATCCGGTGCCACGACCCGGCCCTGGCTGAACTGCTTTCGCAGACCGAGCCTGCCGTGCTTGAGTGGTCGCCCTCCAAGGCCGGCCCGCTCACCGCTACGCGAGACGACCCGGCGACCGGTCGGCCCTACGCGCTGGCCAGCAAGTTCGACCCGGATAAAGAAGCGACGACACTCATCGAATCCATCGACCATGGCAAGACCGCCTGTGTCGTGATCCTCGGCTTTGGCCTGGGCTATCACATCGACCAGGTCGTTCGCAAGGTCGGGCCCAAGGATTTAGTGGTGGTCTTTGAGCCGGACCTGGCGCAGCTTCGTGCAGTTCTTGAACGGCTGGACTACAGCCTCTGGCTCAGCCAGAGCGGGCTGATCCTGGCCGGGCCTGATGCGAGTAAGGCGACGCTCCTGGGACGCATCCAGCAGCGCTCGGCAGTGCTGACGCTCGGCACGCAACTGGTCAGCCACCCCGCGTCGCGCCAGCGCCACAACGACGCGTTCAATGCGTTTGGCAAACTCGTTACCGAGACGCTCGCCTTCTGCCGGACCAACGTCGCCACCGCGCTGGTCAACGCCTCGCGGACGGTCCGCAACCTCGCGTGCAACCTCGCCCAGTACGCCGCGGGCCCGACGATCGCCGAACTCAAGGACATCGCTCGGGGCTACCCGGCCGTGTGCGTCGGGGCCGGGCCTTCGCTGGTGAAGAACATCGAACTCCTGAAAGACCCGGCGATCCGTCGCAACGTCATCGTCATCGGCGTGCAGACAACTCTTAAGCCGATGCTCGACCGCGGCATTCGGCCGGACTTCGTCACCGCGCTCGACTACTCGCAGATCTGCACGCGGTTTTATGAAGGCCTGCCCGACCTGCCGGATGTCACGCTCGTCGTCGAGCCCAAGTGTAACCCCGCCATCATCGAGGCCTTCCCCGGCCCGGTGCGCGTCTGCTCGGCCGACCTCAACGACAAACTGCTGGGCAACCTGGCCCGACCTATCCCGAAGATCAAGACCGGCACGACCGTCGCGCACCTGTCGTTCTATCTCGCGCTGCACCTGGGCTGCGACCCGGTGATGTTCATCGGGCAGGACCTGGGTTTCTCCGACGGCTTGTATTACGCGCCAGGCACCGCGGTGCACCAGGTCTGGTCGCCGGAGCTTGGGCCATTTAATACGATCGAAACGATGGAGTGGACGCGTGTGGTGCGGATGAAGAGCAACCTCCGCAGGGCCAATGATATCCACGGCCGACCGATCTTCACCGACGAACAGATGAGTACGTACCTGGGCCAGTTCGAGCGCGACTTCGCCGAGGCCCAGGCGCAAGGCGTGACGGTGATCGACGCGACCGAGGGCGGCATGCCCAAGGCGCACACACAGGTCATGCC
>JBGSTE010000211.1:0-3242 GCA_041736655.1 Phycisphaeraceae bacterium
CCGGCATAGATGCGGTACTCATTGGCGGCCAGCGGTGCGTTGGTCAGGGTCACTGTCGGTGCCGCGTTGTTGCCCGGGTGCGTGAAGTTCAGCGAGTACTCCCAGCGGAAAGTGCTGAAGGAGCCGACAAAGTCCGACACCGGATTGAGCGCGCCCATCGAATCGTTAAGCAGGGCCGAGAAATCCGCCGCCGCCTTTTCGATCGTCGCCTTGGCGGTGGCGTTATTGAAAAAGCCCTGCGTGTCGTAGGTGTAGTCCAGGACGACGTTGATCGCCCCCGCCCGGCCAGCGCCAAGTACCGCCAGCAGCCCAGCCGTCAGAATCCGTACGCGTGTCATCCGTGCCTCCTGAGATTGTGAAAGCGACCGCGCAGGCCAAAGCCTGTACGGCCAGTCAATCGCTATAGAGTACCGCACGCCTGCGTTTGGGCCAATGAAAATGAGACAGAAAGGGGGTTATCAGGCCGACGGATCAGGCCGGTAGACCCGCGTCCCCAGGGCCCAGACCTTCTCGGAAAACGCCCCGCCCAGCTCGCCGCCGGGCGTCGGCTTGTCCCGGCCGGCGACATCCAGCACCATGTTCATCTTCGCGTCGAGGTTATCCAAGTTGCTGACAAAAATCGCCTCGGGCGTTGCCGGCAGTTTCAAGGCCCCGAACTCCGGCACGCCGTGGTGGCTCAAAATAATGTGCTCCAGCACCAGCCGAAGCTCGGCCGGCACAGGCACCGCCGCCTCGCCCAGCTCCGCGTCCTCGCACGCCCGGCATTTATCGTTGAGCATCACCAGCCCGCGCCCGATGTGCCCGACCAACTGCCCGTCGGTCGAGTAGCCAAAGCCCTCGCGCCAGGTCAGCTCCGAGCACTTGCCCAGGTCATGCAGGAACAGGCCCATCAACACGATGTCGCGCGAGAGCATCGGGTAGTGCTCGACCATCTTGTCCGCAAGCTGCATGAGCGAGAGCGTGTGTTCGAGTAGCCCGCCGAGATACGCGTGGTGCAGGGTCTGCGCAGCCGGGGCCTGGCAGAACTGCTGCATCAGTTCGCCGTCTTCGAGGAAACGATCGACCAGGCACTTCAGGGCCGGGTGCTCGATGGATTGCAAGAGGCGAAGCACCTGCGCGAACATCTCGTCGACGTCCTTGCTCGTGGCTGGTAAGAGCTCCATCAACTCGCGCTCGGTGGGGTGATGGGCGCGGATGTTGTGGACGATGATCTGCATCTCGCCCTGGTACGGCTGGGTCTGGCCTTCGAGATAAACAAAGCCGTCGGTCGGCAGCGACGCGAACAACTCCTCCGACGCGGACCACATCCGCCCGGGTGTTCGGCCGGTGCGGTCGGCGATGAGCATCTTGAGGTAGGGCTTACCCGCCTTGGTGTTGCCCAGTTGCAGGTTCTGCACGGCAAAGACGCCGGCGATGTTCTGTGCCGGCTGCAGGTTACTGATGGTCACGCGCGGGGCGTCGGTGGCGGGCATGGGGTTCTCCTCGAACTGATGAACAGGACGCGCCATCGTAACGCAATCGGGAATCGAACGCGGAGTTGCAATAGCCGGCGGCCATAGGACGCGAGAACAAGTGAGGGTGTCCGCCATTTATGAAGCCGGGTCCGGCTCATTCTCCAACGCCTCCAGCAACTGCCGCATCGCCAGGGCGGGGATATGATCCGGCATGATCCATAATGCCCGGCGTACATGCGCTTTAGCACCGGCAAGGTCGCCGGCCTCGAGCCGTGCGTTGGCAAGGGCGAGCTGCCGCGTGACATGGGCATCCTTGAGGAGGTCCGACTGTCTATTGATCTCGGCAACAAGTAGGGTGTTGAGCAGTATCTCGATCTGGTCGTGCGACTCGGGGCGGGTCTTGATGACCAGCAGGTCGCCCTGCACATCGATCGTGCTCACTTCATCCAGCCAGATATCCGGGTGATCAACCGTATTGTGAATCAGTTCGATGATTTGCTCGATCGCCGGCTGTACATATTCGTTGGGGTCGGCGCGTTGCGGGTTGTCATCAGCAAAAAAGAGGCCGCCGTTCTGGGCCTCTGGCCGAGGTTTCACATCGTCACCGGGGTCGAGATTCTCGACCTCTTTCTTCATCTTTTCGAGGTGCTGTTTGTAGACATCCAATATCGCCGCATCGGTCATCGGGTATAGGCGCTCACCACGCAGCCAGGCGTGGAACGCCACCGTATCTTCGAAGGGCGTCTCCGAGAACTGCATGCCAACCGGACGGTACGGCTCGCGCACCAGTGCACCGATGTTGTAGGTTCGGCTGACATTATTTGTTCTGATTTCGCGCAGGGTGCTGATGAGTACCTCGCCGTGCCGGACCGTGTATTCCGGCTTATCTTCATCGATTAGATCTGCGCCGATAAACGTGAGGAGCGGCCCGAGGTGCTCGGCCGCGGTGCGGCCCGATGCCTGGTACTTGACGATCGAATCCTTGTCGATGCCAACCAATTCAAGTGCCAACCAGTCGACCTGAATATCAAGACCTGACGCCTTCTTCAGCGCCTCGATGGCCTGACTCAGCGAGACCTCTTCGAGCGACAGGTCGAAGGTGCTCTGCTCAAGCAGTTCCAAGGCACGCGACCGCAGCGCCAACTCGCGAGGTGTTTCGTCGAGTACCACCACTCTGATCCCAGGCGGCTTCTGCTGCTGTCCCTGTGCCGACGAACATGCCAACATCACGCAGGCAAGCACACAGAGGCACGACCATTTTTTGATTGGCATAGTGATTTATCCAGAAGCGGAATGCTTTGATGCATTCTCACGGATCTAGGTTGGTTGTCAATAGTTCAAATGGTTTGCAGTAAAAAAAACCCCCACCTTGCGGCGGGGGTATGGGGGGCGTTGAATAGTCCTGGTTCGATGACAGGCAGCAATGCCTGTCCTGCCGGCTCATTTGCTTACTTCGCCAGGCGGAAGCGCTGGTCCGGGTCGTACATGAAGTAGTAGTCGAACGGCCCGAGCGGGGGCAGTTCGGTGTAGGTCTTGCCGTTGCCGTCGATCTTGGTTTCGAACTTGATCGGCGAGCGGAACAGCTCTTCCTGCGTGAACGGCCGGGGGGTGGCGCTGTCCTGCTCGGGGCTGCCGGCCTGGAGGTAGACCTCGGCATAGCGGCGGCCGGTCGGCGCGGTGACCAGCGCGGTCTCGTTGATCTCCGTCACGATATGGTTGACCCACTTGAGCTTCTGGGCCTTATCCGCGAACTCCGCCCAGTCGCCGTCGCTGTTGTTCTTGTACATC
>JBGSTE010000262.1:0-31774 GCA_041736655.1 Phycisphaeraceae bacterium
GGAGTTTTCCCGGCGGATCAATGCCCTGAACAAACAAGGCGCAACGTCCTGTCAGGTCACGCAGATGTGGACCGACGGCCGACACGACATGCCCGCGAACGAAGTCGAGAAGTGGCGCTTGCAAGCCCAGGCGCACGGCGTGGTGCAATCGGACAAGCTCGATGACATGCTCGACGCGGTCGATGGCGTGCTCGTGCTTACGGTCAATGGCAATCGGCACCTGGAACATGCACGGCCTGCACTGGTGCGTGGCCTGCCGACGTATATCGACAAGCCCCTGTCGTGCAGCCTTGACGAAGCACGCACGATCCTCAAGCTCGCTCATGAGCACAACGCCCGGTGTTACTCCGCCTCGTCGCTGCGATTTGCACGCGAGGTCGTCGCGGCGGCTAGCGATAACACGCTCGGACAGGTCGTGGCCATCGATGCCTTTGGCCCCGGCGAACTGAACCCCTCCATGCCCGGGCTCTTCCACTACGGCGTACACACCATCGAGATGGTCGATGCGATCTGGGGCCCGGGTGTCGCGAAGGTTCGCTGTACCTCCAGCGAAACCCGCGACCTCCTGGACCTTCACTACCACGACGGCCGATGCGCGCACCTGCGGATGGAACGCGTCGGGGCTTACGACTTTGGTGCCACCGTGCACGGCACGCAGGCCCTCCGCAGCTTCAAGGTCGATTTCAACGGCGTGTACGACCGGCTCATCGAGGGCATGGTCGGCTTCTTCGCCGGCCAGGAACCCCCCGCGTCCCTGGAGCGCATCGTCGAGAACATCGCGGTCATGCAGGCGGGCAACCGATCGGCCGGCAGCGGCGGGGTGTGGATCGACTTGTCATGACCTGCGGTCTGATCGCAGCGGCCGGGATCGGTCGTCTTCGAACACGACACCATTCTTTGATTGCCGGGCCGATCCATGGATTTAATGACGACCCAAGCAAGCTCCGTCTACAGGCCATGGCTGGACCTGCCGGCGCTCTGCGGCGCGCCTCAACTGATCGACATCGGTACGGACCTGCGGACGCTTATCACGCTGCCCGGCGATTCGTCGCTCTCGCTGGCGCGCATCGTGATGGACACGGGCAGGCTCGTGTGCACTAGGTACGACGGCACCGGCGACACCGGCTTCTACCCCGCCAGCACGATCAAGTGGATCACAGGGTTCTTGATGCTCGATGTCATGCGCGAGCGTGGCCTGTCCGTTGACCATGTCCTGCAAGTCGGTGACGATCCGCCACGCTCGATCCGCGACCTGCTGGCGGGGATGCTCGTGATGAGCGACAACGACGCCTTCAACGCGCTGCAGGAAACGGTGGGATTCAAGCAGACCTACGATTGGATGCTGGCGGCCGGCTGCAACAACAGCTTGATCCGCAGGCACTTCACCCGCCCGCACTGGAACCACTCGCGGCAGGTCAGCCTCTGGTCGCCAGCCGGCAAGGCGATCGAACCGATCCCGGCCCGGCCCGCCTTCGACATCCCGCTCAATAGCGATCCCAAGCCCGGAAGCAGTCGTCAGTCCAACTGGTTCACGACCGACGACCTGCTCCGCTGCGCGGCCGTGACGCTGATGGGTATGGATCGTGACGATCCGAACTTCCTATTCGTCGCCGATCAACTGGCGTATACAAACCAGTGCAATATCCGCGAGGGGCTCTGGCGCGTGACGGCGTCGCGACATGATCGGCCGGGCTTTGTCGTGCTCAACAAGCCCGGCTGGTGGCCTGATGACGGTGCCAACTGCGAGTTGTGCTACATCTACGATGTGCAGCGCGACGATCACTACCTGCTTGCGATCTACGTACAGGGGACGCAGGAAGAGGCCCGGGACGCGATGCGTAGCGCAGCACAGGCGATCTTTGACGCGATCCTCGCCGGTCGACTTCGCCTAAGCGAGAAAGGCCGGGCGTGACATGCGGTTGATGCGCTGCGGGTTGTGGCTGGTGTTCTTGACAATGGTGGGCTGCGCATCGCGCGGGCCGATCCATGTCGAGCCGATTGACCTGCAAACCGCCGAGGGCCCGGTGCGGGGTTTCCTGGCCTGGGTTGATCTGACCGATCCATCTGTGCAGGTCGTTGTGACCTCGGCAGAGGCGTTACCTCAGGACGCACCGCAAGACACCGAGGTGATGCTGCGAACGACGCCACACTGGGCCAAAGAGCAGGGGGCCATGCTTGCGGTCAACGCGAATTACTTCAGCGTATTGTCGGATCGACGCATGAGCGACATCATCGGCTTGTGCGTTTCGGACGGCGTGGTCGTTTCGCAGCCTCGGCAGATAAACGGGAACGCGGACCCGGTGTTGGTGTTTGATCAGCATAAACGTGCCCGGATCATGTGCGGCGCAGACTTGACGCAGGTCTACGACGCGGTGGCCGGGGTCGGGCCCTCGGAGGCCGAGCCTTTACTCGGTGGCCTGCTGGTGACGGCGGGGATGAACACCGGCGCGACCGCACGCGTGCAGCCGGCGGTGCGACACCCGCGTACGGCGGTGGGCGTCAACCGCTCGGGCGATCGGCTCTGTCTGGTGGTCATCGACGGTCGCCAGCCCGGCTGGAGTGTTGGGATGACGCTTACGGAACTGGCCGACGTGTTGATCCGGGCCGGCGTGTACAACGCGGTCAACCTCGATGGGGGGGATCCAGTTCCTTTTACTACCACGAGCAGCCGCCGCGTGAGATGGCCAGTTACCTTACGATCCAGAACCGTCCGAGCGACGGCGATTTTCGCCCGGTTGCCAGCCACCTGGGCATCCGCCTTTTATCGAACCGCTGAGTTGTCAGAACCCAAGGGGAAGCATGCCACAAGACGCACAACTTGGCCCGATCATCCCCCGCCCTGGTGTGCCGCTGTACAAGGACGTACGCGACGCGATGGTCGACGCGATCCGCGCGGGCATCTTCCACCCCGGCGACCGCATCCCCACGACCAAAGAACTCAGCAAACAGTTGTCCGTCTCGCTGGTCACTGCACACCGCGCGATGCAGGAATTGGTCGCCAGCGGGTACCTCGATCGCACGCAGGGCCGGGGAACCTTTGTCCGCGATTTTGCCAACGATAAAACCTGGCGTCTGAAGCTGGGCATCGTGCTCAACCCGCTGGCCTCGATGGCGGACTTTTACTACAGCCAGATCCTCGAGGGCATGTGCCAGGCCTGCCGCTCGCACGATATCGAACTGCTCATGCTGCACCCGGAGCATCGCTCGGAGCTGGGCTGCCAAGGCTATATGTGCCTGAACCTGTCCGCATCGATGCTCAAGTCTGTTTATCAGCTCAGTCGTAAGCAGGTGCCGGTCGTCGCGGTAGGCGAAAAATCCGAGCTTAAACAGGTCACGACGATCGATGTGGACAACGTGGACCTGGTCACCAAGGCCGTCGAGTACCTCTTCGAACTGGGCCATCGCCGGATCGGTTACGTCGGCTCCAACAACGAGCGATCGCACAGCCGTGACCGCCGCGAAGGCTTCATCCGCGCCTGCAAGCGACTGGGCCTGAAGCTCGACGACCTGTGCATGTGTGACGCGGCCGACTGGCGGCTCAGCAGCGATGAGAAAGTCAGGCTCAACGGCTTCCTCAACCAGGACAACAGGCCCACCGCCATCCTCTCCGGCGGGTACTACCTGGCCCTGGACGTCTACGCCGCCGCATCACGCCTGGGCCTGTCGATCCCGCATGATCTGTCGGTCGTTGGCATCGATGACCCGCCCAGCGCCACGCACCTCTCGCCTGCGCTCACCACCATGCGACAGCCGCTGGTTGAACTCGGACACACCGCCGTCACTGTCCTCGAAGAGATGGTGTCACGAAAAATAACAACCGCCAAAGACCACGCGCTCCGCGCCGAACTCATCATCCGCGGATCAACCGCCGCGAACTGAACTGATGCACAAGCACCCCGCGATCACCGAAGAGCGCCTGCGCATAGCCCTTGGCCGGACCCTGCGCCCGATGATCCATCGTCGCACTGCGCCGGTATCGGTGTCGTTCTGGGATGTCGGCGGCGAACCCGTGCCGTATGAACAAGCCTTGGCCGCAAAGTATCAGCCGATGCAGGTAGGTCAGAAGTGGGGCGCAGCCTGGGACACCACCTGGTTCCGCGTGCATGGCACTATCCCGCCCGACTGGGCCGGTGAAAGCGAAGCCATCCTGAGTATGGACCTGGGCCCGGAGCCGACCTGGTGCGAGGGCATCAGTTGTGAGGGCCTGGCCTGGCTTGACGGGCGGCCGGTCGCTGCGGTGAACCTGTACCGCGATGACCTGCTGCGCTGGCGCGATATCAAGGGCGATGAAACGTTCGAAATCCATGTCGAGGCCGCCGCCAATATCCGCCCCGAAAACGTGCCCGATGGAAGCTGGCATGTCCCCGCTGACTTCGGCGGCGAAAAACGCTTTACGCTGAAACGCTGCGAACTGCGAACCTTTGATCGCAAAGCCTGGCAACTGGTCATCGCCTACGAACTGCTGCTTGATCTCCTCAAGCAACTCCCGGCCGAGAGCGAACGACGCGGCCAACTCCTCGCCGGGCTCAATCACGTCCTCAATATCATCGGACCCGGCGATGCCGCTCGGATCGATGAAGCCCGCGCGCTGCTCACACCCCTGCTCAACTGCAAAAACGCAGACCACACCCACCGGGTCAGCGCCGTCGGCCACGCCCATATCGACACCGCCTGGCTCTGGCCGCTGCGCGAGACGATCCGAAAGTGCGCCCGCACCTTCACCAGCGCACTGAACTACATGGACGAGTACCCCGAGTATGTCTTCGCCTGCTCACAACCGCAGCAACTGGCGTGGATGAAAAAACACTACCCCGACGTGTTTGATCGCGTCAGGCTTGCCGTACAACGCGGGCAGTGGAACCCCACCGGTTCGATGTGGATCGAGGCGGACTGCAACATCCCCAGCGGCGAGTCGCTCGTCCGACAGTTCCTCCACGGCCAGCGCTTCTATCAACGCGAGTTTGGCCTGCACACCCGCGATCTCTGGCTGCCCGATGTCTTTGGATATAGCGCCAACCTGCCTCAGATCATGGCCGGCTGCGGCGTCGAGTCCTTCATGACCCAGAAGATGTCATGGAACCAGTTCAACCCATTCCCTCACCACACCTTCCTCTGGCAGGGCATCGACGGCAGCGAGGTCTTCACGCATTTCCCGCCGACGAACACCTACAACGGCTCGATGCGCCCCGATGAACTGTCCGCCGGCGTCAAGCGATTCCGCGAACACGACCGCGCCTCGCGTTCCCTCTATCCCTTTGGCCACGGCGACGGCGGGGGCGGACCCACACGCGAAATGATCGAGTCCGCGCGACTCATGCAAGACCTCCAGGGACTGCCTCGCGTCCAGATCGAACCGGTCAACGCCTTCTTCGACAAGGCGCGCCACGACGCAACCGACATCCCCACATGGGTCGGCGAACTCTACTTGGAGTTTCACCGCGGAACCTACACCAGCCAGGCATGGATCAAACGCGCCAACCGGCAAAGCGAAAGACTCCTCCGCGACGCCGAACTCTTCGATGCGATCCACTGGCTTGATGCGGGAACATCTGCAACCGCACGCATCGTCAACAACTATGAGCCCCCGGCCGAGGCGGTCTACGAGACGCCCGACGCCGACGCAGCATCAACCGACAGCGCACACCTGCTCGACCGCGCGTGGAAGCTGCTGCTACTCAATCAGTTCCACGACATCATCCCCGGCTCGTCCATCGCCCAGGTCTACCAGGATGCCAGGCGCGATCATGAAACCATCCAGTCACTGGCCGGCGCGGTGATGGACCACGCATCGAGTCGCCTGTTCAACTCGGCCGGGCACAACGCGTGGTGTGTCGTCAATACGCTCGGGCATGAACGCAAGGAAGTGATCCAGCTCCCGCAGTCTCAGGGTCTTGTCCTGGTCAGTGCGCCGGCCTGCGGCTATCAACGCATCGACCTGCACAACGCTATCGAACCGCAACATCCCGTCCGCGTCCAACGCAGCAAAGAAACGATCACGCTTTCCAACGGCCTGCTGTCGCTCGCAATCGACACCGCCACCGGCTTGTTGACGCAACTGACCGACCACCGCGCCGATGACCGCGAAGTATTCGCGCCGATGCCCGGCGAGTCAGCGATCAGCGCCAACATCCTGCAACTGCACCACGATCGCCCGATCAAGTGGGACGCGTGGGATATCGACCCCTATTACGATCAGGCCGTAGAGGAGATCACATCACTCGAATCGATCGCGGTTCATGATCACACATCCCTGCGCGCCGAGGTCGTGATCCATCGGCAGTTCGGTAAGTCGTCGATCAGGCAACACATCATCCTCTCCGCGGAATCGGCGCGGATTGATTTCAGGACGCAGGTGGATTGGCACGAGCGACACCGCATGCTCAAGGTGGCGCTACCCGTGGCGGTCCGCAGCGATCACGCAGCCTACGAGGTGCAGTTCGGCACGGTTGAACGTCCCACCCACACCAACACGAGCTGGGACCTCGCTCGATTCGAGGTCTGCGCGCAGCGATGGGCAGACCTCTCCGAGGGCGGCGCGGCAGCAGCGGGGGGCTACGGCGTGGCGCTGATGAACGACTGCAAGTACGGCTACGACATCCGCGGCAACGTCATGCGCCTCACGCTCCTGCGCTCACCCATCGAGCCGGACCCCCAGGCCGACCAGGGTAGCCACATCTTCACGTACGCGCTCTATCCTCACCCCGGCGACCGGGCCGAGGCACGCGTGGTTCAAGAAGCGATGAATCTCAACTCGCCCCTGGTCCTGCTCGGTAGCCCCACCGATTACAAGGCCCCCGCAAGCCAAAGCTGGCTCAGCGTCGATCGGCCGGGCGTGGTGATCGAGTCGATCAAAGTCGCGGAGCATCGGCGTGGCCTGATTGTCCGGCTCTACGAAGCCCACGGCACGCGTGGCAGGGTGTCGCTCCGGGTTCCCGCCACGATCGTGCGGGCTCAGCGGACTAACTTACTCGAAGTGCCTACGATCCAGTTGCCCGTCCACGAAAGATGCGTCATGTTTGACATCAAGCCGTATGAGATTCTGACGCTGTGCCTGTACCCCGAAACGCCCGGCTGATCCACCTCAACGCGGAACACGTGTCATGGAGAGAAAAAGACGGATGAAACTTGCAATTACCGTGCTGACCGGCCTGCTCTCGCTGCCGAGCCTGGCCGCAACGCCTGAAGTACGCGGCACCTGGCTGACCACGACGGGCGTCGATCACATCAAGACCGGCAACAACACCGCCGACGTCATCTCCGACCTCCGCGCGATCGGGCTCAATACCGTTTATGTCGAGGCGTGGAAGAACGGCTACACCAACTTCCCCTCGCAGACGCTGGCCGATCTCACCGGCGGGCCGGACCGTTCAACCTTTCTTGGCCGGCGAGATCTCTTGGCCGAGACCACCGTCGCGGCCCACCGCAACAACATGATCCATGTCGCGTGGTTCGAGTATGGCTTTTCATCACAATTCATCGGCAGCGGCGGAAATCCAAACAACCCGCTGTCTACCTATATGAAGAATCAGGGCTGGCTCCTCCAGGATGTCAACGGCAACTATGGAAACGCCTCCAACGGTTTTGCGTGGATGAACCCCGCAGTACCCGAAGTTCGCCAGTTCCTGATCGATCTGGTCATTGAAGCGGTGCAACAGTACGACCTGGACGGTGTCCAGTTCGATGACCGCCTTGCCTGGCCGACACAATTCGGCTGGGATCAGACGACCAAGAACATTTATTTGGCCGAGACCGGACGCACGCTCTCCAATAACCCCAATACAAGCCAGCTGAATCTCTTCAATGATTGGCGGCAGCTGAAGGTCCAGCAGTTTGCCGATCAGCTCACCGCCGCGGTGCGACTGGTGCGCCCGGACATCCATCTCTCGGTCAGCCCGTCGATCACGCCCTTCAGCAAGGACAACTACAACGCCGACTGGCCGGATTGGGTTCAAGCCAACCTCTTTGATTCCTATGTCCCGCAGGCCTATCGCGACTCGATCAGCGCGTTCAACGCAATCGTCAATGCCCAGATTGCGCCGTTTGATCCGGGCAAACTTGATCAGCTGGTCATGGGCCTGCGCTCCAACGGCAGCGGCGCGAGCACGCCGATCAGCGATCTGCTTCAGATGATCGACCGCACGCGAAGCGAGGGGATTGCCGGGCACTCCATCTGGTACAGCGCCAACGTCAGAGACCTCTTCGCCAGTCAGCTCACAACCTACTACAACGTGGCGGGCACCGGTCAGGCCGACAACCCGATGTTCACATCCGATCATCGGCCCGATGAACAACCCGGCAGCGACCAGGGCGACGGTCTCTTCCGCTTTGTGATCACCGAGGGACACGCCTACACCCTGATCGCGCGCGATTCACCGACCGACGACTGGTCGCTGCGACGCTCAGCTTTTTATGCCCCGGGCACGCACGACCTCTACGTCCCGGACGCGTTCGAGGCGGCGCTCCTGATTGATCTCCGCCCTGGTTTGAGTATCGAGGGTGATCTCGACGGCGATGGCGAGGTCGGCGTATCAGACCTCGACACCCTCCTGCGAAACTTCGGTGCTGTCTCGCGACTTGGCGATTCCTCCGTCGGTGAACTGACCGGTGATGCCTTTGTTGATGCAGACGATCTGGGTGTTCTGATCCGCAACTTCGGGTCATCTTCGCCGGTCGGCGTCGCCAATGTGCCCGAGCCCGCCAGCGCTGTGCTGGTTTGCTCGCTTTTGCTGCTTGGTCGATCACGGCAGCAACACGGGGCCGAGCGCAGAGGTGTCAGCAAGATGTCCAAGCCATGATGCCTGCCGGATAAACCTATGTTTTTTTCTGGGAGATTCGATATGACTGACCTGACGCGCGGAGTTGTTTGTATAGCGATTCTTCTTCTGGTTCTTACAACATCGGCCAGTGCTCAACAGGATGGTGACGGCTCGGTCACGGTCAGCGGCGAACTCAAGCAGTGGCACAAGGTCACGCTCACGATCGCTGGACCGTTCGCGCGCGAAACCGACACCCAGCCTAACCCGTTTACCGATTACAACCTCATGGTCAGGTTCACGCACGAGTCGGGCGGCTTGAGCTATGACGTGCCGGGCTACTTTGCAGCCGACGGCGAGGCTGCGGAAACATCGGCGAAACAAGGCCATTCCTGGCGCGTGCACTTCGCGTCCGATCGGCCGGGTAAGTGGTCGTACGCCGTCATGTTCCTCTCCAGCCCGGGCATCGCGATGCGGACGATTGAGGAGATCGGCGAAGTCACCATGCTCACACGCGAAGTCGTCGGCCACGGCAGGACAGGCTCATTCACGATCGATCGGACCGACAAGACCGGCCGCGACCTCCGCGCTCACGGCCGACTGCAATACATCGGCGAGCGTTATCTCCGATTTGCCGGGAGCGGAGAATACTTCCTCAAAGCCGGTGCTGATGCGCCAGAGACGCTGCTCGCTTACGCTGACTTTGACGATACGACCGCGAAGAAAAAGAACGCGCCGCTGAAGACCTGGGCCCCGCATGTCAAGGATTGGCGGCGCGGAGACCCGACCTGGCAGGGCAGCAAAGGCAGAGGTCTGATCGGTGCGATCAACTACCTGTCCTCCACCGACTGCAACGCGTTCTCGTTCCTGACTTACAACGCAGGCGGCGATGGCGACAACGTCTGGCCATTCGTCAGCCGGGACGACAAGCTGCACTACGACTGCTCGAAACTCGATCAGTGGCAGATCGTTTTTGATCACGCACAGAGTAAAGGCATGTACCTGCATTTCAAGCTGCAGGAAACAGAGAACGACGACAACCGTGCGGGCAAGAACAATGGCCTCGTCCCCGAGTCGCTCGACGGTGGCGACCTGGGCCCGGAGCGCAGGCTGTACCTCCGCGAATTGGTCGCGCGCTTCGGCTATCACCTCGCGCTGAACTGGAACCTGGGTGAAGAGAACACGCAAACCGCCCCACAGCAGCGTGCGATGGCGAAGTACATCAAAGACATCGACCCGTACGACCATCCCATCGTGATCCACACGTACCCCAACGAGCAGGACAAGGTGTATGGTGCGCTACTGGGCGATCAGTCGGTGTTGAACGGCGCGTCGGTGCAGAACAGCGATGTGAGGGATTGTCACTGGCAGGTGGTCAAGTGGGTCAATCGGTCGAACGAGGCGGGTCGGCCATGGGTTGTGGCGTTTGATGAGCCGGGCGATGCGTCCTTCGGCCAGCCGCCGGACCCTGACTATCCCGGCATGGACAAGATCGACAAGGTGCCGCTCACAGTCGACGACGTCCGTAAGTATGCCTTGTGGGGAACGCTGATGGCTGGCGGCGCGGGCGTTGAGTATTACTTTGGCTACAAGCTGCCGCAGAACGATCTGAACTGTGAGGACTGGCGAAGCCGAGAGAAGAGCTGGAAGTCTTGCAATATCGCGTTGACATTTTTTCGGGATCACAAGATCCCGTTGTGGGAGATGGAAAGTCGCGATGACCTGATCGGCGCGGATGCGAAGAAGAACGAGGGCTACTGCCTGGCCAAACCGGGTGAATTGTATCTGATCTATCTGCCCGAACCCCGCGCGACGATTGAGTTGGAACTGGGGGATGGTGGCGATGCGTACATGCTGCACTGGTTCAACCCCAGGCAGGGGGGTGCACTGATTCTCGGCACACAGATCAACGCCGCGGGCAAAGCCACGCTTCAGGGGCCGCCGACGCAGCGGGCCGGCGAGGACTGGTTGGCGGTGGTTCGCCGATCGCGGTGAGTCGTGTGGACGCGTGTCTCCTGCGTTGGAAATGTGTGAGCGTCGGCCTTCGATGCGACGATTTGCGCTCGCAATCTGTTGCTCGATGTATCCTTAAGTCAGCCGAAGTGGATGTGCAGCGTTCGAATCGCATGGATGATGCTTGAGAGAGCCTGTGATCCCCAAGAATTCTGAGTGAAAGCAGTTTACGTCTTCTTCAAAAGGGCAGGCGCTTTTGCGCAAGATCGGGGTTTATATTCCTTTATGTAAAACATGTCTCGTGCTTGAGCTTCACTACAATCTGCCAACGATTTGAGGATCGAGTCAAGCGGAGGTGAGTTTGTCCAAGACTGTCGATGTGATTGTTGTCGGAGCCGGGATCGCCGGCTTGGCGCACGCGTGGGCGGCGGCCAAGCGGGGCCACCGTGTGGCAGTCTACGAGTCAAGCCCGTATGCCCGCGGCGCGTCGATCCGCAACTTCGGGATGGTCTGGCCGATCGGTCAGCTGCCGGGGCAGGACTACGAATCGGCGATGCTCACCCGGTCGTTGTGGCTTGAAGCGGCTGAGTCGGCGGGTTTCTGGGTCAACCCGGTGGGCTCGATCTGCCTTGCGGTACATGACGATGAGCTGGCGGTGCTGCGCGAGTTTGTTGAGTCGGGGCTGGGCGGCGCGCCGCGCTGCGCGTTACTCAACGCAGAGCAGACGATGAAGCATTGCCCGGCGGCAAATCCTCACTATGTCATCGGCGGGATGTTCAGCGATACGGAGGTCGGCGTTGATCCGCGGCAGGCGATCGCGTCGCTGGCGCGGATGCTGGCGGATCGACACGCGGTGGAGTTGGAGTTTAATTGCCCTGTGGTCGGGGTTGAGCCGGGTGCGGTGTTGTTGGCATCGGGCCAGCGTGTTCAGGCCCGCGAGCGCGTAGTGTTGTGCAGCGGGGCGGAGACACGGCTGTTGTATCCGGGTCTGTTGGAGCAGGCCGGTGCCGTGCCGTGTGTATTGCAGATGCTTGCGACGCGGGCTCAGCCGGCGGGCTTCTCGCTTGGGCCGATGGTGTACAGCGGACCCTCATTGGGGCATTACCAGGCTTACGCCCACTGCCCGAGCCTGGCTGCGATGCGGGCGCGACACCAGCGCGAGAACCCGCAATGGCAGCAGCATGGCATCCACTTCATGGCGTCGCATCAGCCCAGCGGGGAACTGATCCTCGGCGACTCGCACGACTACGGCCCAAACTACGGGCCTGACCGACAAGAGCAGATCGACCAGTTGCTGCTATCCGAACTCTACCGGCTGCTTGCACTACCAACTGAAGCGATCAGCCGGCGCTGGCAGGGCGTGTATCTGAAACTTCCGGGATCGACGCACGTGATGATCCAGCCGCAGCCGGGCGTGCTGGTGTTTAATGCACTGGGCGGCGCGGGCATGACACTCGCGCTGGGGCTGGCGGAGCGTTACTGGTCGAAGCACTCGTGATTGACTCTGAAGACGGCCGGATCCAAGCAGGTCGTTTGAAAGCAGAAAGAATCGAATGATGACACAGATGACAGACGACGTGATTCAGGCGGTGGTGTTTGACTGGGCGGGGACGCTGGTGGATTTTGGCAGCTGCGCTCCGATGGGTGCCTTTGTCCGAGCCTTTGAGCAGTTGGGGGTGCAGATCACGATGCAGCAGGCCCGCGAGCCGATGGGCATGGCCAAGCGCGAGCACATCCGGGCGATCCTGATGCAGGAGATCGTCGCCAAGCGATGGCAGGCGGTTCATCACGACTGGCCTGATGACCGGGCTATTGACCGGGTTTTCGAGGCGTTTATCCCGCTTCAGCTGGCGTGCATCGAGGAACACTCGACGGTGATCGCCGGTGTGGTCGATGCGGTCGATCAGCTTCGCGCTCGTGGCCTGAAGATCGGCTCGACGACCGGCTACACGCGCGAGCTGATGGACCGTGTGATGCCTATCGCGGCGGAGGCTCGCCTTTACGTGCAGGCCCTGGTGACCGCCAGCGACATCGACCCTGGCCGACCTGCGCCTTGGCTGATCTTTGAGTGCGTCCGTCAGTTGAGCGTCTATCCGATGCAGAGCGTGGTGGTGGTGGACGACACGGTGGCGGGAATCGAGGCGGGGAGGAACGCCGGGGCCTGGTGCGTCGGCGTGTCGCGCAGCGGCAACCTCGTCGGGCTCAGCGAGCGTGAACTCGATGCGCTGCCGACCGACCAGCAGCAGGCCCTGATCGATCAGGCAAAGGACCAGCTCATCCGCGCAGGCGCGCACGTCGTGATCCCTTCGGTCGCGTCGATCGTTCCCGTGGTAGAGCAACTCCAGTGGGCGATGCAGCGCTTGGGGCTCAATCCCTTCGCGGCGTATGAGCAGGTGCAAGAGGCCTTTTTACAGGTGTCTGAGTGCAAGCCAGCGTGATGGACTTACGGATGCCACTTCTGGTTACGGTAGGCGTGGGGTGAGATGCCGACGAGGCGCGTGAAGGCTCTCGAGAGGACGGTCGCGCTGCAGAACCCGGTCTCTTGTGCGATGTCGTTGAGGGTCCTGCTGCTGCTGGTGAGCATCTGCTTGGCGTGGGCGATGCGTGCGGCGCGGAGTTCTTCGCCGGGGCTTCGGCCGCGGTCCATGCGGAAGCGGACCTCGAGGCTTCGTCTTGAAAGTCCTGCGGCCTGCGCGATGTCGCCGACCTTGATCGGACGGCTGAAGTGGTCACAGATGTAACGCACGGCGTTGTTGATGGCCGGGTCACGCAAGGGCACCGATCGTGTTGTGTCGCCGAGCACGATGCTGCCGGTCTTGATCAGTTCGCTCTGGTCCTGCGGATTTGCACCTTCGAAGATGCGGTGCAGGGCGCTGGCGGCATGCCAGCCGACACGTACGGGGTTGTGATCGATACAGCTTAAGGACATCGGCGCGACCATCGAGATGAGTTCGTCGTTTTCTGCTGCGAGGATGCCGACCTGCCCGGGGATCGCGACACCCAGGAGTTCACAGGCCGATGCCAGGCACTGAGCGCCCCACGCGTTCCACGTGAGCACGCCCGCGGGTTGGACGAGCTGACCCAGCCAGCGTTCGAGCCGGGCCAGGTCATCGTGTGAGGATTCGCCGGTGGTGAAATAGCGGTCGGGTTGAAAGACGCTAAGTGGTCGACCGGCCTGCTCGACGGCCTTGGCAAACGCGGCGTAGATGCGGTCGGTGTAGTGCGGCCGGTGCGGCGGGCCGTAGTATCCGAACCCGCTGAACTGTCTTTCGAGCAGGTGATCGGCGGCAAGTCGGCCGACCTGTGATTCGTCCGTGGTCACCTGCGGGTAGGTTGATCCGGGGATACAGATCTGTGAGACATTGATCGCCGGCACGCCGGCCTGACGGATGCTCTCGATCATCTCCGCCCCGGTCAGCCGGCCGATGACACCGTCGCCTTCCCAGTTGTACGGCAGCGCCTTTTTCTCAAACGCGCCACGCGCTTCGACCGTCAGGGCCCAGTCCGTGGTCTCGCGCGCATAGCGTGCGATGCCCTGGATCAGACCACGTCCCCAGGTGGTTGATGTATCGATCAGCAATGCGACGCGGGGTTTTTTGCGGTTCATAGGTGCAGCGGTGGTTTGAACCAACGCAACATCATCCGTTATGACTTATAAAATTCAACCATGGTCGCGCAAGAAATGAGTTAGCGAGTTTTCACGCATTTGATCTTTTGCGAAGTTGGTCATCGCTAGTTTCATGCAGAGTGAATACTCGGTTGGTCAGTGCATCAGTTCAGGGGCAAGTTCAGTTCTTGCGCGGAACGTCGATGATCGGCCGTCATGTTGACGCATTTTGCAATGCTCTTTGACGGCGAGTCAATCCACCTCGTCGTAATCTCAACATATTTCCGCAATTATAGAAAACGAGCGGAAAGTACGAATTCACCAAGTCCCACTGTTTTCATCATCATCGCTTGATATCCCATCCTTATTGTTGTGATCCTGCGGCGGATGCGTTGGGACTTTTTTTCCTGACACCTCTCTGTGCCGCGCGGTGCATCACGAGCAGCCGTGGCTCTGCGATGCACATGCGAAGTCTGAACTCTGCGAACCCGTGTCGGGTTCACTCAGAGCGAACAGGTCTTATACCCCATACCGGAGAAAACAATGTCCAGCAACACGTTTCGCACGCGAAGGCTCCTCCACACGACCCTGATCGCCGGCCTCGGCTCGGCACTCCTGGCCGGAAACGCCGCCGCGCAGCAGCTCACCGACGCCTCGCTCATCGGCAACAAGGACTGGGGCAGCGGCGGCAATACCGGCTACGTCCTGACCTTCGACACCGACTCGACCTGGAAGATCAACTCCAATGGCGATGGCGGGTCCCGCATCGACACGGACTGGAACGGCTACCTGCAGGACACCTGGCACCTGGTCGTCGGCACCTTCGACCGTGACGGCAACGTCGTTGCCTATCAGAACGGCGCGTCCGTCAGCACGCGTGTCATGCACACCGGCAATATCGACACCTTCGCCTCGGGCCTGGACCTGAACATCGGGCAGGACGGCACGGGCACCTACGGTGGCGCGGGCGAAGGCTTCCTGGGCTTTGTCGATGAAGTGGCTGTCTGGCGCCGTGTCCTCTCGGCCGACGAAGTGAGCTTCATCTACAACCAGGCCAGTGGCTCAAACAATACGCTCGGCGCGATCAAGGCCCTCAACGGCGACGGCGGCGCGACGACCAACCTCATCGGCACCGGCCTGGTCGGCTACTACGCTTTTGAAGGCAACGCCAGCGATACCTCAGGCTCGGCTAACGTCAACAACGGCACGTGGAACGGCACCGCCCTTTACACCGCCGACCAGTTCGGCGGGCAGGCCGCTCGGCTTGATGGCACCAACTACGTCACCATCGGCGACGACCTTGCATTCCCCACGGACTACAGCTTCGGCGACGAATTGACCGGCACGGACTTTTCCTTCATGGCCTGGGTCCTCGAAGAAGCTCCGCCGATCGCGATCTGGCAGGGTGGCACCGGCAGCAACTTCGCAACGGCAGCCAACTGGACGCTCAACCCATTGATCTGGGACGCTGACACCGTCACCGTCATCGAGACCAACCCCGGCGGCAACCCGATTGTCGTCGACAACACCACCGGCGAGCAGGTCTTTGGTGCCTTCGTCCTGGGCAAGGCCAACGAAACACTGACCATGAATGTCTCCGGCGGCCGGCTGCTGGGCATCGGCGGCACCGACACGACCATCGGCGTCATCGACTCGACGGTCAACATCAACATGACCGGCGGTGAGTTGAGTCACTTCGGCGCCAGCGAAGAGAACTCGGAAATGGATATCGCCAAGGCCGGAGCGACCGTGAACATCAACATGTCCGGCGACTCGGTGTTCGCCTCGGGTACCTTCGAGATCGATCCGACCTACGCCATCGGCTCGCGCCGTCCGCTGACGACCGACAGCCCGATGCAGGACCGCGTGGGTGACGACATGAAGCTCGGTAACGGCGGCGACGTCGTGCTGAACATGAGCGGCGACTCGTTCATCTTCATCACCGACGTGCTCTACCCCGTGGACTCGGCCACCGGCAGCCTCGAAGTGGTCATGAACGATAACGCTCAGATCGCCGTCGGCTGGGACACCCGCTGGTTCGACACCGGCGGTGACGACAACGGCAAGACCATCACCTGGACGCTCAACGACAACTCTTCGTTCAAGGTTGCCCGCGACCACGGCATGGGCGAGGCGAACACCAGCGGCACCATCGTTGTGAACATCAACGACAACGCCACCTTCTACGCCGGCGGCCGCATCGCCATGGGTGCCGGTTTCACCGGCGACGTGACGATCAACCAGACCGGCGGCACCGTGCAGGCCGGCTCGCCCTTCGGCTCACCGGGTCTGGGCGGCGTGCTGACTGTCGATGACACCGGCGTAGACGCGACCGGCGAAGTCCGCGACGGCATCATCTGGATGGGCGAAGGCGCCAACTCCTCGACCTACAACCTCTCGGGCGGTAATGTCGAAGTCACCCGCTTCCTCTTCGTCGGTGCTGACGGCAGAGCCACCTTCAACCAGACCGGCGGCGTGGTCAACATCTACGGCACCGGCGCAGCTGGACCGCGCGATGGCAACGACACCGTCGGCATCCCGATCACAACCTGGGTCGACGGCGGCGGCGACCTGGTTGTCGGCCGAATCGAAGGCGACAACGGCATCTACAACCATGCCGGCGGACAGGTCAACATCAACCGTAACCTCGTCGTGGCCTTCGCTTCTTCGCTGAGCTTCTCAGACCCCAACGCCATCCTCGTCGGCGGCACCGGCACCTACAACGTGTCGGGCACCGCTGACCTCAACGTCACCGGCGGCATCGCCATCGGCGGCGACGGCACCGGCACCTTCTCCGTCCGCGGCGGCACCGCAACCATCAACACCGCAGTTCTGGCTCTGGGCGGTATCTCCCAGACCGAGTCCGGCACCGGCACGCTCCGTGCACTTCTGACCGGCAACAGCCACACGGCGATCAACAACTCCGGCCAGACCCTGCTGCAGAACAACGCAGAGCTTGAAGTCTCGGTCGATGTCGCTTACGCCACCTACCGCCCGACCCAGGGCACTTCGTTTGTGCTGGTCAACCATGCCGGCATCGGCGGCGACGCCGGTGCCTTCAGCAGCGTCACCAACCGCAACGAAGACGGCATCGACTGGACCGTCACCATCAACGGCAGTTCCATCACCCTCACCGCTTCCACCGTCTACGCCATCGGCGACCTGGACTGGGACGGCGATATCGATGACGCGGACTTCGGCGTCTCCTTCGCAGGATTCACCGGCCCCGGCGGAAGCGGTGCCAACTTCGCCTCCGGCGACATGGACAACGACGGCGACACCGACGACGCGGACTTCGGTATCTCCTTCGCGGCCTTCACCGGCCCCGGCGGCAACGTCAGCGTCCCCGAGCCGACCTCGCTGGCGATCCTGACCCTCGGCGGGCTGCTCGTCGCACGCCGTCGACGCTCGGCATGATCGACTCAACAGAAAGAGTGTCTCTCAACCTCCACGCCCGGCCGGCCTAACCGCCGGTCGGGCGTTTCCCGAGCGGGCACGGACGCCCCTCCACACAACGTTCATACCTCAAATCCAAGTCGTCTCCGGAGCAACACCCATGAACACCCGTTTGTATCGCCATGCGTTTACCTTGATCGAGTTGCTGGTGGTCATCAGTATCATCGCCCTGTTGATCGCCATCCTCCTGCCGGCGCTAGGCATGGCCCGCAAGTCTGCCGAGCAGGCCCAGTGTCTCTCGAACCTCAAGCAGGTCGGCATCGCCTACCGCGCATATCTGGATGAGAACAAGGACATCCCCCACGCTTCGCCTAACGAGTGGCGGTGGTTCGCCGGTGCGGGTTCGATCGACTCGGGCAACATCTTCGGCGGGGGCAATGTTGACAATGGTTTTGGGCCCAATGGCTACATCCAGCCCTGGGCCGAGGGCGCATACTGGGGCGTGGCCTACTCGCCTTACCTCAGCGACAGCGCTCCGCAGTTTTTCCAGTGCCCCAGTGCAAAGGAAACCGACTACTGGGCCGTCGAAAATCAATCAGACGCGAGTATCGACAAAACGATCACCGCCGCCTACGGCATCTCCTCGCACGCCACCGGCAACCAGATCGGACCCAAGCGTGTCGATAAAGAGTCTCGGCGTCGCGTCGGCGGACACGTCAAGAACTTTGACGGCTACAGCAACCCTACCGAACTGGTCATCGCTGCTGATTCCTACGAACAACTGCTCGAAAACGGTGGCGACTCCTTCTACATCCACGCCAGCGACAACGTGAACCTCAAGCAGTGGCGCACCGGGGCCTACGGCTCGCAGTATCCCAACGCGATCCCAGAGTTCTTCCGCCATTCCAAAACCTCCGACTGGCTCTGGGGCGATGGTCACGTCACCACGCAGTCTGAGACCACTGGCGAAGACGTCAAACCCCAGTGGTTCCTCGGTGACAAATCCGGTGGCGGTAACGAATGGGAAAGCTGGCCCAACCGAAACAAGTAAGTATCTCCAGCAGTATGTATCCAAAGACAAGCAAAACTCAACGAGACCGACCGATGACCGCACTGCCCAAGCTCAAGCCCTGCATCGACATGCCGAGCATGCCATCTCTTTCTGATGATGGCATCGGCATCTACGAACCGCAATGGATCGAGGCGACCGAAGAATCGCTGGCGGGTTACGGCCACTTCGTCGACAACTTTCAAAGCGCGAAGGTTCAGATCGTCACCTGGCCGCAGCCCGGCTGGCGTCCGGTCCGCGAGGGTACTGGCAACGAGGGCGGCACGACCGAGGGACGATTCGACTTCTTCCGCTGGGGCCAGCTCATGTGCGGTCGCAACCACGCGGTCGGCGGGCACTACATCACCGGCTGGTTCGCCGACCCGGCCCTTGCCAGCGAAGCCATCGAAGCCACCGAAACCACCAGCGTCTACGTCCGCGAGGCCAACTACCACCCCGACGGCGGGCAGGTGTTTTTCCCCAGCTCCGGCTCGGCTTTCATCGCGCTCCTGGCCCTGCCGGGCGACGATATCCGGCCCGAAGATTTCAAGGCTTTTTACTTCGACGGCTCACGCGGCATCCACATCAACCCCAGCGTCTGGCACCAGCCGGTCTACCCGCTTGAGCCGACCGCCGTCTTCGATGACCGCCAGGGCAAGGTCCACGCGTGCATCGCCTGCGACTTTGTGCAGGAGTTTGGCGTCTATCTCAAGGTCCCGCTGCGGGCGTCGTGGTCCTAAGCAGGCGTGAACGGTTCACGGCGACCGATGACGCCGACGGATTAAGCAAGGCCTGACTCGACTCGGCCTATCGACCCATGCTCAACAACCCACCCAGCACTGAATCCACCGCGGCCACCGTCGACCGGTCCGAGGGTGACATCAACCTCACCGACGGCTACCTGTCCTATGCCAGCTCACACCGCAACGCCACCGCGCCGCTGCTCATGGCCGACGCCCGCTATTTTCTACACCAGTCCCTCTCAAGCCCGTGCCTCAACGCCATCGCGACCGCAGACGGCAGCAACATCATCGACCTCAACGGCAACGCGATCCTCGACTTCCACGGCAACTCCTCGCACCAGGTCGGTCACGCCAACCCCGATGTCATCGCCGCCATCAAACATCAGTTGGACACGCTGACCTTCTGCCCCAGGCGCTTTACCTGCGAGATCACCGTTGCGCTGGCCAAGCGTTTGGCGCTGCTGGCACCGGTGGGCGAAGCGAACACGCCCGGCCGCGTGCTCTTTGCGCCCTCGGGCACCGTAGCCCTGAGCACCGCGCTCAAGCTCGCCCGCTATGCAACCGGTCGATACAAGACCATCTCCATGTTCGGCTCGTTCCACGGCGCGACACTCGATGCGATCTCCGTCGGCGGCGAACGCCTGTTCCGTGAAGGGCTCGGGCCACTGTTACCCGGCTGCCTGCACGTGCCGCCTTATGACGAAAGTGAACTGGGCCAGCGTTCGGCCCAACTCATTGAAAGCCTGCTCGAAAGCGAGGGCGATGTCGCGGCCGTTATCGCCGAGCCGATGCGATGGACCAGCGTCGTCCCGCCGCCGCCGGCGTACTGGCAGCGTGTGCGGCAGGCGTGTGATCGTCACGGCACGCTGTTGATTTTTGACGAGATCCCAGCCTGCCTTGGCCGAACCGGCAAGATGTTCTGCACCGAGCACTTCGGCGTTCGCCCGGACATCCTCGTGATCGGCAAGGGCCTGGGCGGCGGGATCGTGCCCATGGCGGCGATGATCGCGCGCGAGGACTTGAACATCGCAGGCAACACCGCGCTGGGCCACTACACCCACGAGAAGTCGCCGCTGGGCGCAGCGGCAGCGATGGCAACGCTCGATGTGATCGAGCGCATGGGTCTGGTGCAGCGCGCCGCAGAGTTGGGCCAGCGGATGCTCATGGAGTTCGACGCCATGCGACCGACGCTCCCGGCCATCGCAGCGGTGCGGGGGATAGGGCTGCACGTGGCGGTTGAGCTCAAGTCCGACACGTTACCCGCATCGACGGTGGCCGAGCGCGTGTTGTACCGCTGCCTGGCCGATGGCTTGAGCTTCAAGGTCGCCTGCGGCAACGTGCTGACGCTGACGCCTCCGCTGACCGTCAGTGACAGCGAACTGGCCAGGGCGATGCAGATCGTCGAGCGGGACATCCGTATCGAGAGCGCGGCGGGCTAGGCCGCTACTGAACAGCGCTGGGGATTGGCGTTGGCTTGGTGATGATGAAGTGGTCGCGAAGCCGGCCTTCGGTGTCGTACATCTTGCCGGTGAGCTTACGACCCTCGATCGAGATCAACAGGTAGTGGTGGCCGCGATAGGTCTTGTCGGAGTATGACGGGGCTGTCGGGGCGAAGTCTTCGAGGTTGCCCCCGCCTCCGCCGGCCAGCAGGTGTACCACGCCGTGCTCGGCATCGTGTTTGCCCTCACGGACCGGCCGGCTGCGTTCATAGAGATGCAGGTGGCCGAAGAAAACGATATCAAGGTTGTGCTTTTCGTAGAGCGCGACGAGTGGCTGCATCATCGGGTCGCCCTCGGTGCCCGCCTCTTTCCAGCGGTCGCCGTAGTCGTCTTCTTCGCTGGTGAGCGTGGCGTGGTGGTGTGCGGCGAACTTCCAGATCGCCTTGCTTTTCCCGAGGTTTTTCGTCAGCCAGGTGTGCTGGTCCGCGCCGGGCTTGAAGGCGTGCTCACGCTGGTTAGAGTCAAGCATGAAGAACTCTGCGTCGCCGAAGTTGAAGCTGTAGTACGCCTCGTCATTATCCGCGGGCAGTCGGTGGTAGTGCTTGTACCAGTAGAGGTCGCCCTCGCCGTTGCCGGGCACGGGGTACAGCGGCACACGGCCGTGCAACGCGCTCAGGCCTACGAAGTACTCGTGCGTCCACTGCCAGCGGTGATCCTTCATGCCCCCGTCGGTCAGGTCGCCGACGGTGATGACGAAGTTCGGCCGCTCCTGCCAGATCAGTTCGCCAAGCCGGTGGTTGATGAACGGCCGGGCCTCGGTGTCACCGATCACCACGAACTTGAACGCCTGCCCGGGCTTGACCGCCGTGCGGAAGGTCAGCAAGCCCGAGTCGATCGTCTTTCCCTGATCGTCCTTGCAGATGACGCGATAAAAGTACGGCGTGTCGGCTTCAAGGCCGTCGATGGTCAGTTCATGCAGACGCTGGGGCTGGTCAAAAGAACCCGACTGCCCAAGCTCTGCGGTCTTGCCCCAGTGAATCTCGGCGGTCGTGGGCCGGTCGGTCTCCCACAGCACGTTCATGCTCGTCATCGTCGCGTGGTTCAGGTACGGCGGGGCGGTGTAGTGCAGCGGCCCTTCGTAAAGCCGACCATCGGTGATCCGATCAACCAGCGATGCAAAACGCGCGGAAATCTCCTGCGATGAGATCGCCCTGTCGTGGATACGCACCGCGTGGACAAGATTGGCCCACTGCATGTAGGGCTCGTTCTGCATGTACGCGGCCATCTCGAGTTGTGGCTTACTCAGCTTGATCTGATTGGCCGGCGCCGAGGTCTCGCCGACCAGCTCTGCATTGAGATAAAACCGCAGGGTCTTGCCGTCGTATACCGCTGCCGCGTGCCACCAGTACTCGCGGTGGCCCTTGTATCGCTCGGTGGCTTTGGACACCGAACGCATGGTGTCTGTTTTATCATCGCGTAGATGAAAGGCAAAGGTGTTGTCGTCGTACGTCATCGCCCAGGCCATGCGATCCGAGTCGTCCACTTCACGTGCAGCGATCAGTGCGCCGTAAGACTGATTCGCGTGGTTATTGATCCACCACTCGACCGTGAACGACTGCCCCGGCAGCTCTGAGCCGTTCATGAGGTTGGTGATCCGCTGCGTCGGCTCTTGTCCGTTGAGAAGGATCGGCTGGGAAGTGCTGCCGAGCGTCGGGCTTTTGATCGGCAGAGGGTCTTCTCTGCCGGGCTGTTCAGTCGCGGCGCGGCCATCAAGGGTGTAGCGGGGCACAAAGGTCCAGTCGGCCACGATCCCGTCTTCGTGCTTGTGCCCGTCCTCGGGTCCGTGGGCCAGCACACAAGGTGCAACGAGCAAAGTCAACAACAGAATCATCCGAGTCAGGAGGTGGTGCATGACACGTGCCGATCGTTAAAGGAGGCTGAGGACTATTGGATTGATCCTACCGCAAATCCAATAAAAACAAAGGAAAAGGCGCGTCAAGATCGTGTTAGAAATCAAGACACCCGCAAGCGATTCATACCACTTTGCGCATGACCTTGCCGCAGGCGAAATCGATCAGCGTGACTACGACGATGATGATGATCATGATCGTCGCGACCTCCTGGAAGGCGTAGGCGCCGAACTTGTCCATCAGCAGTTGTCCGATGCCGCCGGCCCCGACGACGCCCAGGATCGTCGCGCCGCGGACGTTGGTCTCCAGCCGAAGCAGGCTCTGGCTGATGAGGTAGGGCATGATTTGCGGCAGGACCGCGAAGCAGATGACCTGCATCGGCCGAGCGCCGGTGGACATCACGCCCTGCACCGGCTTGTCGTCGATGGTGTCGATGGCCTCGGCGATGACCTTGCCCAGCACGCCGTAGGTGTGGATCAACAGCGCCAGCACTCCGGGTAACGGACCAAGCCCCAGCACCGCCACAAAAATCATTGCCATGATGATTTCATTAAACCCACGCGAGATATCAAACGATCGACGAACCATGAAGCGGCCAACCCAGCGGAGCACTTGATGCAGCACGCTGTTGCCCGGAGCGAGTACTTCCAGGCTCCGTGTCGCGCCTAAAAGCGAGGCGGGCACCACGAGCACGACGGCGATCAGCGTGCCCCACAACGCGATCGCGATCGTTTCAAACAGTTTGCCGATGTAGCCGTCACCCGAGATGGCGGTCAAGACCCAGCGGAACGCGCGGCCGACCGGCCCGGCGTCCGCTTCATCAGGCACCAGCCACGCCAGCGCTGTGGGCAACTGATCCAGATCACTTGGATTTCCAAAGATTTTCAGTAGATCCGTCTCAGGCGGCAGGTAGCCACCGCGTCTCCCACCGACGCCCTGCGCATCGAGCTTCTCTTGGATCATCTGTTCCCACTGAGCTGCGGGCAGGGCAGCGATCGTCTTCTGCGCCCGGTCCTGGACCTCCTGACCCAGTTGCAGGAAGCCGGGGATCGGTTCGCCGCGCTGTTCGTACTCTTGCCTGATCTGCTCGCGGGCTTCGGACTGGTACTGCGTACGCAGATCACGCTCGACTTCATCGCGTCGGCGCTCGAGGGTGGATTCATCCACCGGCTGGCCGAGGATGTAGTCCACCGCGCGCGGGCCGTTGGTCCAGAGTTTGCCAGACTGTGAGAGCCCCGACTCCTGCCAGGCCCAGACGAGTACGAGCAGCGCGACAACCACGCCGACCAAACGCGCCGCCTTTTGCAGGCTGGTCGGTCTGGGGCGAAGTGAGTCAAGGGTCGGTTTGTCCGATTGCGTGGTCAACGCGCTGAGCCGCTTTGTTTGGTAAGGAAGGCGTCGGCCTCTCGAATGATGTTGTAGGCCGAGTCGTCGACCGGCTCGTAGCCGCCGTTCTGAAACTTCTGCATCAGTTCCGGGCTGTCGTTGACCTTGAGCATGGCCTTGATGAACGCATGCTTGAGCGACTCGGGCAGCTCGCGCCTTGCCGCCAGCGGTGCACCGGGGATCAGGCCCGAGGTATGGACAACACGCACCGCGCCGGACTTGAGCGCGCCTTTCTCGATCATCTTGCCAAAGTCAAGGTCGTTGGTCGCGGCGATGTCGATCTCGTTGGCGGCCACCTGCAACGCGGATGTGCCGTGGCTGCCGGAGAAAACGACTTCGCTGAAGTATTCGTTGGCCGGCATCGCAACTTTGTCGAGCAGTTCGATCGCGGGGATCGTGTAGCCCGAGGTCGAGTTGGGGTCGGTGAAGGCAAAGCGTTTGCCCTTGGCGTCGGCCAGCGACTGGATCGCCGAGTTGGCGGGCACGATGAAGATGCAGCGGTAGCCTTTTTCGCCATCAATACTGCGCTCCAGCAGCAGGGCCTGTGCGTCGGCGCGTTCGGCAGCCTTGACGTAACTCTGAGGTCCATACCAGGCGAACTCGAGCTGGTCGTTCTCCATCGCGGTGATCACACCCTGATACGTCGAGGTCGACACCAGCTCGACGCGGACGCCCATCTCCTTGCTGAGTAGTTCCTCGAGCGGCTTAAAGCGAGCCGTCGTATCGGCACCGCCCTCGGTCGGCACCAGCCCCAGCCGAATGACCGCCGGCCACTCGCTGCGATCGTCGCCTGTCGTTTCGTCGTTGGGGGTTCGGCCAGTGACTTCGCCGGCATCGCAACCCGTCAGCAAAAGGACAATACACAGCATCGAGATGAACATCTGCAGCATGCGACTCAAAGGGTAAATTTGCATATCAGTATTCTCGTACCGGGTAGGTCGGGATCGGGTCGTGAACAGATTCAGTTGACGCATCTTGCATATGTGCTGGCGTTTGCGAATTGCCGTGATACAGCTCGCGTACCAGTGAAGTCGTCAGTTCGTTTGGCGGGCCGTCGAAGATCACCTTGCCGGCGCTCATACCGATGATTCGCTTGGCGTACTGTCGTGCTACATCGACCTGGTGGAGGTTGACGAGGATGGGGATACGATCACGCTGATGCATCTCGCTGAGCAGTTGCATGACCACCTGTGCCGAGGCCGGGTCAAGGCTTGCGATCGGTTCGTCAGCGAGAACAACCCTCGGCTGCTGGGCGATGAGCCGGGCGATGGCGACGCGCTGCTGCTGGCCGCCCGAGAGGTTGTCGGCCCGTTCGTAGGCCTTGGCCTGTATGCCCACACGCTCAAGGGCCGCAAATGCAAGGTCACGATCCTCGCGTGAGAAGATGCTGGCCAGCGACAACGGCAGCGACAAGGGGCCATCGGCAAAGCGAAGACGACCGGCCAGCACGTTCTGCAAGACGCTTCGTCGGCCTACGAGGTTGAACTGCTGGAAGATCATCCCCACGTTCTGTCGAAGTCGCCGAAGCGAAGCCCCGCTGGCATGCGTGACATCCTGCCCATCAAACAGCACGCGCCCGGAGGTTGGCCGATTCAGTCGGTTCAGCGATCGCAACAGGGTAGACTTGCCAGCGCCCGACGGGCCCAGAACGATGACAAAATCATCACGCCCGATGGTGATCGATACATCCTCGAGCGCAACGACCTGCTTGCCAAAGCGCATGCCCAGATGCTCGGTGGCGAGCACTGGTGCACTGTCGGGTTTCGTTCTGGTTGGCGCGCTTGTGACCATGGCCGGGATTGAAATCGCACGTGCTGCTGGGTGTAACTTAGCCCAAGGACCGGCTTGAGCGTCACGCATCTTCGTGTTCTGCATCAAGAATTAACACGAAGCGGGCTGGCTTGTGAAAGTCGCGTACTCGTTCGGCCGGTCGAGGTCAGCAGCGCGGGCAGCTCGGCGACAGAAGCGAGCACGTGGGTGTGCGGATAGCACAGCCAGTCCTTGGGCGGACGCGTGCCGGTCAACACGCCTATGACCATGCCGCAGCCGGCGTGGGTTCCTTCCAGGAGGTCCGCCGCGGTGTCGCCGACCTTTGCAACGGCGGCGATGTTCTGCACATTCAGCCGGGTCATCGCGTGGTAGATCATGAACGGCGCCGGCCGACCGATGTGCCCGGGGATGTCGTCCACCGTCACCGCCAGGTCCACCAGCCCGCGATCAATCCAGCCCAGCCCATCCATGATTGCGTCCGTCACGTCGCGGTGAAAACCCGTGTCTGTCGCGACATGAATCCCCGCAGACTTGCACCAGCTCAGCGTCTGCTCGGCACCCTCGATGGGGACGACCGATCGGCGATAGTGAGCGATCATCAGCCTGGTGAACTGTTCGTACAGGTCGGTTGCCCGTGTAAGGGTCCGCTCATCGCGCGCCGCATCGAACTGATCAATCTCGATGGCTCGGCCTTCGCGCCTTGCAATCAGGAACTGGTACAGGTGCACCTTGTTCGTGCCCAGATGCTGAAGCAACTCGCCACGTGTGGTGTGCAGGCCCGCCTCCAGCGCAGGCGTGAGCAGACAATCGGCGACCGCCACGTCATCATCGATCAGCGTGCCGGCGAGGTCGAACACAACCAGTTGAATCGCGGTGGGCATCGGGTCCTGACCTTTGTTTCAGAGTGATCAACCGTCCAGCAGTTGTGCCAGTTGCTCAGCGGACAGTTGCCGCGGGTTGTTGCCCAGGCGAACCGCATCGACCTGCCGGGCCAGCGAAAGACAGGCGTGTTCATCGATTCCAAGGTCCGCAGCGCAACACTCCAGGCCGACTTGTTCAAGCAGGGCTTGCACGGCCAGGGGCAGTCCCGCCGGCTCGACACCCAGCAGCATCGATGCCTGCCGAACATGCTCACGCACGGCTGCTGGCCCGCGCGGATCCAGGCAGTCCGCATCGCTTACATTTGCGTTCGCCAGGCCCAACTGTCCAAGCGTCAACGCGACCGCGTGCCCGTGCGCCAGGCCAAAGCGCTGAGTCATCCCGTAGGACATCGCGTGCGAGGCGGTGGTCTTGCTCAGGTTGATCGCCTGCCCGGCCAGGTGGGCGCCGAACATTACCGCCCGCCTTGCATCCGTATCGCGCTCCACCACACTCTTGACCAGATGGTCGGCAATCAGTCGGCCACCGGCCAATGCAAAGGCAGCAGAAGCGTCGGTCCGACCCACCGCCCAGAGCGACTCCATGGCCTGCCCCAGCGCATCGCATCCCGTGCTCGCCGCCAGCCGTGCGGGCATCGCATGGTGCAGCCGATCATCCAGCACCACGCTCACCGGCCGCATCCCACGATGCGCGACCGACACCTTCTGGCCATCGACATAAATCGCGGCAAAATGCGTCGCTTCGCTGCCGGTGCCCGAGGTCGTCGGCACCGCAATCAATGGCAGCGTCTCAACGCCCTGCACCGCCTGTCCACGCGAGAGCATGTCGATCAACTCAGGTTGTCGTGCAGACAAGGCCGCTACTTTTGCAACATCCAGGCAGGATCCGCCACCAATTCCCACCACAGCATCAACTTCATGTTCAACCGCCACCCGCGCCGCCGCTGCCGCCTGTTCGCTCGTGGGGTTAGGTCCAAAACCATCAAACCACGCCACATGCTCAACACCCGAGAGTGCAAGATCGAGTTCCGCCCCCAATCCTCTGGCCTTAAGCGCCAGCCGGTCCACTGTGACCAGCAGACGCCGGTGCTCTTCAAGCAGTTGTGGCAGGTCTGATACAGACATCACCATCTGCTGACCAGCACAGGCCAACAGATGGTTCATGTGGTCTTGATCGACATGGAATAAAACGCTGTCTGTGTAGGTCCGGCATACTTTCATCACGCGAATGTATAGCACACTCGGTCAGGCGCGCAGTATCACATGCAGCGCGAGGATTGAAATTATCACATTTCTCACAGACCAGGTACTGCCTATACCTATTGCGCAGAATTATGATGCAAGCGTTAGCACTCTACTCATTTCATTTCAATGATGACAACGCGTTGTCGGTGGTTTGGGATGCTTACATTGCTGCATTGTAGTTGACACGTCGTGTTGCAACTTCATGTGAGTGCGCACGGCGCGTACAAAAGTCATAAATCAGCGAGCAGGTTTTTTCGCGAACCTGTGTTCGTTAAAGTGCACGGATGAATAAGCTTAAACAACATACGCTCGGCTGCTTGGTGATGGACTTCCGTTTGGGGTTGTTGCTGTTCATGCTGGCAGTCTCCGCATCACCAGCACACGCTCATGAAGGCCCGGACCCTGCCGGACGTTGGCAGTTTCTTCCCGACAGCGCCAAGCGGGACACGCTCTCGGCGGTCATCGGCCCGGACCTGCGGATTGACCCGGCAACAAGCTTGCAGCGGATCGATCGCTTCGGCGTCATGCTCATGGACGGCGAGCGTACTCCGGCCAGCGTTCTAGCAAACCCCCAGCAACTGGCCAAGCTATTACCCCGCGAAGCCTTCACGATCAGCGCCTGGGTCAGCGTTGACACCCCCAGGCGGTGGGGCGGCATCCTCAGTTATTTTCAGGACAACGCTGATGCCGAGACGGGCTGGGTTCTGGGCTACGACAAGTCGCAATTCACCATCGGACTGTCCACGGTCGGTAGCGATGATGGCGATGGCAAGATGACCTACTTGGCCGGTAAGACACCGCATCAGGTCGGTCGCTTCCATCATGTTGTTGCAACATACGACGGCAAGACGCTTTCGCTTTACGTCGATGGCAAGCTTGATGCGACAAGCACCGAACAATCCGGGCCTGTTCTTTATCCCACTCTTCCCACGACGATGACTGTCGGATCGTATCGCGACGCGGACGAAGACAACCGGCACCACGGGCGACTGGCCGACATCGCGATCTTTCATGATGCTGCGACCGATGCCTGGGTTGCCGGTGAGTTTGCGCATGGCAAGGCGCTTGCGGAGAGTAAGTTCGATCTGGTCTCGCAGGAGATCGACCCGGCTGTTACGCAAGCCCTTGTGATCAAGCCGTTCTTACAGATGGCCAGTAAGACCGGCATCACCGTGACATGGGAGACGACGCGCCCGGGCAAGTCGGTTCTCTACTATGGACAGACCGCTGCGTGTGAGCAGAAGCTACAACTTGTCGGTGCTGGCCAGCAGTCTGGCCGCGGGTTCATCCACCAGCAGCGTATCGACAAGCTTGAGCAAAACACGCAGTATTTTTATTACATTCAGACGACAGTCGACAACGGACAAGCCATCAAAAGCGACGTGTCTACCTTCCAGACCGCGCCTGATGCCGACACGCCCTTTGCCTTTGCTGCTGTGGGCGACACACAGGGCAACCTTAAAGTCGCTGGCCAGATCGCGGAACTGGCGTGGTCCGAACGGCCGAACTTCCTGCTTCACGCCGGCGACCTGGTTGACGCTGGCACGAACAAGCAGCACTGGACTGAAGTGTTCTTTCCATCGCTGCACCCGCTCATCAGCCGGGTACCGATCTTCCCGGTGCTGGGCAATCACGAAGAAGACGCCGCGTTTTATTACCAGTACATGGACCTGCCCAGCCCTGAATACTTCTATACCTTCACTTATGGCAACATGCAGTTTTTCATGATCGATACCAACCGCAATGTCGATCCCGACAGCGAGCAGTACCGCTGGCTTGAGAAGGAACTGGCCAAGTCCACCGCGACGTGGAAGATCGCCTGCCACCACCACCCGCCTTACTCGTCGGATGAAGACGACTTCGGCGACCTGTGGAAGACCAACCAATCCACGCGTGGCGATGAACGCGTTCGGCCGCTGTGCACGCTTTACGACAAGTACAACCTCGATATCGTCTGGGCTGGCCACATTCACACGTATGAACGCACCTGGCCTATCCGCGCGGGCAAGCCTACTGACCAGAACGCCCCGATCTACATGGTGACCGGCGGTGGTGGTGGTGGTTTAGAGAGGCCCGGCCCGTTCCGCAACGCCTTTAGCAACGTCGTCCACCGCGACCACCACTACACGATGGTCCACGTCAACGGGCGAATGCTCGAGGTCCGCGTGTACGACCATGAAGGCCGGCTGTTCGATACCTTCACGCTCGATAAACGCTAAATCATGTCGAGGATGCCAACAGAACATCGCCCTGATGGTCATCAACGATTTGGCTGTACCATGCGACAGGCCTAAATGCCCGATTTCCTTTTATCCGGGGGCGCGATAACAACAACGCAGGAGATTTTTGAGCTTGTCGATGCGAACAGGTCGCGCCGGATTGCTACGATACGTGGCCATCACGTTGAGAGTGACCGATGAACGAACTCGCCGCAGCTAACTTTCATGACGACCCCCGGCTTGCACAGGCCCGGCAACTGATCGCCCAGGCGCTGGCCGATTCACAGGCGAAGCTCGTTGGCCCAAGGCCGGCCGATCCTGCACGGGCACAGGCCTATCAACAGCAGCTTGAGCAGTTTGCCAGGCTCCGTGGCGGCGCGCTGCCGATCCCTTATCTGGGCTCGGGGCTTGGGCGTGGCCCGCTGGTGGAACTGTTGGATGGCAGCGTCAAGTACGACATGATCTGCGGCATCGGTGTCCACGCACTGGGGCACTCGGATGCGGGGCTCGTCAACGCGGCGATCAGCGGCGCGATCGGCGACACCGTCATGCAGGGCAACCTCCAGCAGAACGGCGAGTCGGCGGCGCTCTGCCAGGAACTGGTCGAGCGCGCCTGTCGACACGGCGCCAAGCTCGAACACTGCTTCCTCACGACCTCCGGCTCGATGGCCAACGACAACGCTTTGAAGATCGTCTTCCAGAAGCAGGCGCCGGCCGACCGCGTCCTGGCCTTTAGCCACTGCTTCACCGGACGCACGATCGCCATGGCGTCGCTGACTGACAAGGCGGCGTACCGTGACGGACTGCCCGAGTCGGTGAAGGTCGGCTACCTGCCGTTCTTCAAGCCCGAAGACAAACACAAGTCCATCGACAGCGCGATTAAGCATCTGGATAATCATGTCGCTCGGCACCCCGGCAAGGTCGCGGGAGTCATCTTCGAGATGATCCAGGGCGAGGGTGGCTACAGCGCCGGGGACGCAGAGTTTTTCACGGCTGTGATGACGCGTTGCAAGCATCACGGTCTGGCGGTGTGGGTCGATGAGATCCAGTCGTTTGGCCGAACGTCAAAACCGTTCGCGTTCCAGCACTTCGGACTTGATCGCTTTGTTGATGTTGTGTCGGTGGGCAAGATGACGCAGGTATGCGCGACGCTGTTCACCAGTGCATATAAGCCCAGGCCGGGACTGATCAGCCAGACCTTCACTGGGTCCTCCTCGCAGATTTTGGCGGGGCGGGAGGTATTGCGCAGGCTTGATGAGCGGGGGGTGTTCGGCGACGAAGGTTTGAATATGACCTATCGCCGACAGTTTGCCGAGCAACTTTCCGCGATTCACGGCCGACACCCGGACAAACTCGGCGCGGCGCTGTTCGGTGTCGGGTCGATGATCGGGTTTGAGGTCTTTGGCGGCGAGCCAGCGAAGACCCGG
>JBGSTE010000284.1:0-3880 GCA_041736655.1 Phycisphaeraceae bacterium
GCCGCTGGGCCAGAGCGACCCGCTCACCGCCGAGCTGCAGATCAAGCGCGGCGAGCGCTTGGTCAAGTCCGCCAACGCCGACATCATCGCGCCCGGCTGGACCGCGACCTTCCGCGTTGAGGATTGGGACGACACGCGCGACACGCCTTACCGCGTGGTGTATCGACTGCCCGATGGCAAGACCTCGCACACCTACACGTGGGCGGGCACGGTGCGTCGTGACCCGGTCGACAAGCCCCGCATCGTCGTCGCGGGCTTCACCGGCAACCATATGAGCGCCAAGACGCTGGATCAGAAGTGGAGCGGCAACCCCGACTCGGAAGTGGGCAACTGGGTGTCGGGCATGTACTACCCGCACGCGGACGTGACCGAGCGTGTCGCGGTACATCAGCCGGATTTGCTGTTTTTCTCAGGCGATCAGGTGTACGAAGGCGGCAGCCCGACCTTCCCGGACACGCAGAACATCGAGCAGGACTATCTCTACAAGTGGTACCTCTTCGTCATCAGCTACCGCGACTTGATGAAGGACATCCCGACGGTGACGATCCCCGATGACCACGATGTTTACCAGGGCAACATCTGGGGTCAGGGCGGTCGCAAGAGCCCGGGCCGAGATCATGACGGCGGGTACGTTCACCCGGCGAGCTTCGTCAACATGGTGCACCGCACGCAGGTGTCGCACCTGCCGGACCCGACGGACGCAACGCCCATCGAGCAGGGCATCACGTACTACACCAGCGACGTGAAGTGGGGGCGGGTGAGTTTCGCGGTGCTGGCGGACCGCATGTTCAAGAACGGGTGCAACGGCCAGGGGTTGCCGCCGTCGGGCACGGGTCGGCCGGACCACTACAACAACCCGAACTTTGACACCGCCGAGCTTGACCTGCCGGGCATGCAGTTGCTCGGCGAGCGACAGCTCAAGTTCCTGGAAGACTGGGCGGGCGATTGGAAGGGCGTCGAGATGAAGATGGCGCTGAGCCAGACGGTCTTTGCAAATATGGCCACGCACCACGGAGCGGAGCTTGGCCACCTGATCGCGGACCTGGACTCCAACGGCTGGCCGCAGTCTGGCCGAAATGCGGCGCTGGCGGCGCTGCGTAAGGCCTTCGCCTTGCACCTGGCGGGCGACCAGCACCTGGCGACGCTCGTCCACCACGGCATCGACGCGCACAACGACGCGATCTGGTCGCTGTGTGTCCCGTCGGTCGCCAACTTTTATCCGCGTGCCTGGGCACCGGAGATCACCAAGCCCTACAAACACCCGCAGCCCGAGGCCTACCTGGGTGAACGGCTCGATGGCTTTAAGAACAAGGTCACCGTCTACGCCGCGACCAACCCCGGCAAGGACATGGGCCACAAGCCCGCGCTGTTGCACGACGGCATGCCGGGCTACGGCATCGTCATCGTCGACAAACCCCAGCGCGCCTACGAGGCCCAGTGCTGGCCACGCTTTGCCGACCCCAGCGACCCCAGACAGCAGTACCCCGGCTGGCCCCGCACGATCCCGCAGCGGGACAACTACGCCAAGGCCGTCGCCGGTTATCTGCCTGAAATACAAGTCAAAGGCGTCGACTCCTTCGTCGTCAAGATCACCCGTCAGGACACCGGCGAACTGCTCTATGCCCAGCGCATCAACGCCAGCACGTTCAGGCCCTTTGTCTTTGACAAGAGCCAGCACACCCTCACGATCACCACCCCCGACCGCCCGGGCAGCGACAACGTGTGGACGTTCACCAACATCGTGCCCGGTGAATACGACCAGCCGATCGTGGTGCAGGTGCGGTAGCTAAAATGACTATCACGCCAGGAGTAAACCCGATGCGTAAGACCAAGGCAAAGCCCAGTGCGTCTTTTGGGCCAACCAGCGATCAACTGCTTGCGGACCCTCAAACCGCGGCGATGTACCTTGAAGAGATCCTCGCGCTGGGCGACATGGACCACTTCAAACAGGCGCTCAAGGACGTTGCCTCCGCTCGTGTCGGTGGGATGACCGAACTGGGCCGCGAAACCGATCTGGCGCGCGAGGCGCTCTACCGGGCGCTTTCAAAAGACGGCAACCCCCGGCTGGACACCCTGACCAAGGTGCTCCACGCGGCGGGCCTGCGCTTATCCATCGCACCGCAGAACGCAGCCTGACATTCGGCAGCATTTATCACGAAGCGACGCGGCTTGGCCGCGTTACGCGGCACAGCCGCGTCGCTTCATCTGCGTTGATCGATCGACCTCACCGCCCGCGGAGCATCGCTTCGATGGCTTGCCTGGCTTGCTCGGCGGGCAGGGCGTAGGTGGCGGTTCTTCCGTAGCGGGCGATGTTCAGGCCTACCGCTTCGCCGTTGAGGTTCAGCACCGGGCCGCCGATGTCGCTGGCCCAGATCACCGCGTCGTGGGTCATGGCCAGCGGGAAGTTGGTCCGCCGTTCGCTGAGCTTGCCGCCGCGGGCGCTGTAGACCTGTGCGGCGGACTGGCGGTCGTCCTGCTTGGGCTTGGGCTGATTGTCGGTGGGTCGAGCGCCGAGCTTGACGGATAGTTCGAGCGTTTCTTCGCCACGCTTAATCGAGAGCATCAGCTCGTCGCCTACCTTGGCCTTCATGATCTGTCGGATGAGCGCTTCGGTCTCGTTGACTTCGTTGCCGTTGATGGCGGTGATGATGTCGTCGGGCAGGACGCCGGCGGCCTTGGCGGGGCTGTCCTCGGGTACCTCGCCGACCTTGACGCCCTTGCCGTCGTCGGTGCTGGTCAGGCCGCTGACGCCCAGGAAAGGCGAAGGCGGCTTGGGGACGTCGATGACATTAAGCCGCTCGGGGATCGGCCGGCTGTCGACGCCGACGACGCCCATGGCCAGCGGCTTACCCGTCGCATCGGGCACGATCAACAGCGAGCCCAGCGCAGGGGTCTGCGTCGCCCAGCGGACGGGCGTGAGTCCCTCGGCGTCGATCTTGATGAGGATCAGGTCGTTAGGCCCGTTGCCGTTGACCACCTGAGCGCGGTAGTCGTTCTCGCCGACGCGAATGGTCGGCGGGCCGAGCACTTCGCTGGCCTTGGTGACGATGTAGCCGTCCTGCCTGACGATGGTGCCCAGCGCGACGACCTTGCCCCGGCTGAGGACCTGCACGGTGCCCTGGCCGGCGGCGGAGCACGAAGGCTCGAACAGGCTCAGCACGTGGCTGGCGATCTTGCCGTGCGTTTTGCGGAGGTCGTCTGCGATGTTGTCCAGCGCCTGTTCGCGGAGCTTTTCGAGGATCAGGGCGCGGGTCTTGGCGGACTCTTTACTGACGTCGCTCTCGGGCTTGTCGGGGTCTTCTTGGCCGGCGTTTTCGATCTCGTTGGTTCGCTGCTGACGGGCGAGGATTTTTTCGCGGTAGGCGTTGATCTGTTCGAGCGTGTCCGCGTGGCCGAGCATCTGGGCGATCTCTTCGGGGCTGGCGTTGATGTTGCCGTTGGCGTCGCGGTGTGCTTCGAGCTGTTGGCGCAAGTTGTCGTCGCCGTCCTTGAGTCGCTTGGCGATCTCGCGTTCGATGCCGTCGGGCACGTTGGTCAGGCCCGGCACGATGGGCTCTGCGGGTGTGGGCGGCTCGTTGACTTCTTCGGGTTTCAGGAGCTGGTCCCACTGGGCGTGGTAGGCGTCGATGGGGACGTGTCGGTTGACGAGCACGCTCATGCCGATGTTCGAGTGGATGCCGATGACCTGGCCGGCGGTGTTAAAGAGCGGGCCGCCCGAGTCGCCGGAGATGACGGTGCAGTCGGTGGTGATGAAGCGTTGCTTGCTGGAAGTGGAAGAGACGTGCAGGACTCGGCCAAGTCGCATGGGCGCGGGGCGGTCGGTCTGCACGCCGCCGCCGTGGCCGAAGGCGATGCACCAGTCGCCTTCCCAGACGGTGTC
>JBGSTE010000318.1:0-13672 GCA_041736655.1 Phycisphaeraceae bacterium
GCTTTGACACCTTCTGCCCGCTGGGCCCGGTGATGGTGCTGCATGGCGATGGGCCGGAGGAAATCGCCGACCCGCAGGCGTTGCGCGTGCGTGGCTATCTGGATGACCATTGCCTGCAGGACGGCAACACGAGCGACATGATTTTCAGTGTCGCCGAGTTGATCGCGTTCTTAAGTCAGGACACGACGCTGCTGCCGGGCACGGTGCTGTTGACGGGCACGCCGCCGGGCGTGGGCTGGGCGCGTCAGCCGAAGGTGCTGCTGCGGGCTGGGATGAAGAGCGTGATTGAGATCGAGAAGATCGGGAGGCTTGAGAATCCGGTTTGTTGACAGGATTACAGGATTTTGCAGGATTTACAGGATGAATCGGATTAGATTTTGGCTTCAGGAATGAATCCTGTAAATCCTGCCAATCCTGTAATCCTGTCAGAACGAATGATCTCAATCGATCTCCCCGATCGTCACTTCGCCGGTCTCTGCGTCGATGGTGAGGGTGATCGATCGAGTGTTGACGGCGAGGGTGATGGTGGCGTCGGTGGTCTGGTCCAGTTGACCGAAGATGCCAAAGCCCAGTTTGTTGTCGTCGGTTTCGCTGACGGTGTCGAGTTCGAAGCTGCTGATCGTGACGCCTTCGAGTTGTTTGAGGTCGCTCACGCCGAGGGTTCGTGAATAGGGTTGGCCGGACTCGTTGTGGGTGATCGGCGTGGTGGTATCGGACGTTGGCGCGATATGCCAGGCGTGGTTGACAGTGTTGAGGACCAGGAACCGCAGGTCCTCGCCATGGGCGATGGACTCGGCCCGTGCGGCGTCGATGTCCGCGGCCAGGACGCTGGCCGCTGCGCGCAGCCGCGAGATATCGGTGCCGGTAAACATCGGCAGGGCGAATGCTCCGATAATCGCGAGCACAGAGACGACGATCATGAGTTCGATCATCGTCAGGCCGCGCTGCGCGGGTTGGCGGGTTTGCCTTGCCATGCAAGGGATATCGGCGATTGAACGCGCCATCTTGCGGGCTGCCGGGCGGGGCTGAATCGGCGGTTGAATCACGACGATAAAACGGTGTATGTGCGATGTGCGATGTTCGATCTGCGATGTTCGATGTGCGATCTGCGAAAGCGATCTGTTGTCGCGGGTTGCGCGGCCAAGCCGCGTCGCTTCGTCACGATTCTGTCCGCACGCTCATGCCGAATATCGACCAACGCACATCGCCCAACGCACATCGCCCAACGCACATCGAACATCTGCCTTCACGCTTGCGGAGGTGTTGATCGCCTCGGCGATCTTGTCGTTTGTGACGCTGGGGATCGTGCAGGCGGTGTCGGCCGGGCAGACACGAACGCTCGATGCGCTCAAGCGCGCCCGGGCCGACGCACTGGCCGAGGTCTTACTTGAAGAGGTGCTCAGTAAGCCCTACGCGGACCCGGACGCTGATACGGCCTTTGGTCCGGACGCCGGCGAATCGACGCGGGCGGGCTTTGATGCGGTCGATGATTTTCATGGCTACAGCGAGTTGGCCGGGGCGCTGGCGGATCACGCGGGCCTGGCCTATCCGACGGCGTATCAGGGCTTTGATCGATCGGTCACGGTCGTCGCGGTGACCAACAACGTCGGCGACCTGGGCGGTGACCACGTGGGCATGGAGGTGACGGTGACAATCAGCGAGCCCAACGGCCGATCGTGGACCGTGGAAAGGTTTGTGCCCGAGCCATGACGAAGTGCGATGTGCGATCTTCGATGTGCGAAGGGCAAGACGACGACGCACGAAGCGACGCGGCTTTGCCGCGTTCGGGCCCATCGCGCATGCGTGGCCTGACGCTGCTTGAACTGCTGCTGGCGCTGGCGGGCACGGCGGTGATCGGCACGGCGGTCGCGGCGATGCTCACCGGCGTCCTCTACGGCACGCAGAGCAACAAAGACCTGCGGTCACTCATCACCCGGCAGATGGCGCTGCGGGCCAGGCTCGAAGCGGCGGTGCGACAGTCGCACAGGGTCCTCGATCAGGGCACGGGCTACGTCATCCTCTGGGGTGAAGATGTGGATGAGAGCGGCACGCCGAACAAGAGCGAGATCGAGGTCATCGAGCTGGACGCGGGAACGGGCCAGATCATCCGCTACGCCGCAGCCTCGGGCATCGTTGACGTGGAATACACCTTTGTCGATGACTTTCGAACCTTGACCGATGCGTACAAGGGCGACGTGACTTTCCCTGCACAAACGTGGGCAAGCGAGGTGGCGACGCTGACATTCACACTCGACGACGCGGACCCGCAGCTTGCAACGCTGGTGGCGTTCCGCATCGGGCTCACCGGCGGCGAGGTGCCCGACACCGCGATCGGCGCTGCGGCACTTCGCAACGAGGCGAATGAGTAACGAACTCCTGCCGTGACACCAGCTTTGCCGGGCGGGCGAACTGATGTTCCTTACGCGAAGATGTCCGTGACCGCCTTGCCCTTACCGTCCTTGGTGACGTAGAACGGCCGGCGCTCGATGTCGAACTTGGTCTTGGGGCTGATGCCCATGGCGGTGTAGATCGTCGCGTGCAGGTCTTCGACGCTGACGGGGTTTTCGATGGCGATGTTGGGTCTTTCCTCGGCGGTCTTGCCGTAGAGATAGCCCTTCTTCGTGCCCCCGCCGAACATGACGACGCTGGTGCCGCCGGTGAAGTGCCGGTGCAGGCCGTAGTGCTTCATTTCCTTGAGGACGTCGGTCTTGGCGCGGGACTGGTCCTTGGCGTTAGAGCCGGGCACGCCCTCGATCATCATGTCGCGTGAGAACTCGCTGGCGATGATGACGAGCGTGCGGTCGAGCATGCCGCGCTCTTCGAGGTCGCGGATGAGTGTGGCGATGGGCCGATCGATTTCTTTCTTAAGCCGGTCGACGGTTTCGTGGCCCTTCTCGTGTGTGTCCCAGTGCAGGAAGGGGACGTACTCGGTGGTGACTTCAACAAAGCGTGAGCCGGCCTCGACGAGCCGACGCGCCAGCAGGCACCCGCGGCCAAAGCGGCTGGTGTCGTACTTGTCGTAGTTTTCCTTGGGTTCGAGCGTCAGGTCAAAGGCCTTCCTTTTCTCTGAGTTCAACAGGCGGTGGGCGTCGTCGATCGCTCGGCGCATCGACTCTTCGTGATACTCCGAGACGTAGGCGTCGTTCTGCTCGGCCAGCCGCTTGTACTGTTCGTAGCGCTTCTCGAAGCGCTGGGGCGTCATGCCCGCGGGGGTGGCGACCGATCGGGCTGCCTCTTCGGGGAAGGGGATGTTGAAGGGGCCGTAGGCGCTGCCGAGGAACCCGGCGGTGGTGAAGGCCTTGAGCTCTTCGGACTCGCCGTGGCTCTCAAGCTGCTGTCCGATGTTGACAAAGGCGGGCATGACCTCGTCGCGCGCGCCCAGCAGGCGTGCCATCCACGCGCCCATGTGCGGCGCGGCGACAGTGAGCGGCGGGACGTAGCCGGTGTGCCAGTGGTACTGGTGCCGCGAGTGCAGGATGTGGCCCAGGTCCGGCTGGACGGCCGAGCGGATGAGCGTGGCGCGGTCCATGACCTTGGCGATTTCTTCCAGGCCCTGGGTGATCTTGATGTTGTCGACGACGGTGTCGATGGCTGGGAAGGTGGAGATGATCTGCTCGACCGGCAGGCCGACCTCGAAGGGCTTGTAGCGCTTGGGGTCGAAGGTCTCGGGCGCCGCCATGCCGCCGGCCATCCACAGGAGGATCACCGCGTCGGCGGTGGGCTTGGGCTGGACGACTTCCTCGGCCAGGGCCAGCCGCGGCGCGCCGGTCATCAGCGCCGCCGCAGATGAAGCGCCCAGCGCCTGGAGAAAGCGTCGCCGAGTCAGTGCCGGGTTCGTTGCGTCGTACCAGTCTTGCATCGCGTTATCCTTCTTTGCGTTTAATCAGCGGGCGTGCTGGAACTCGGGCAGCATGAAGATCGACCACAACAGGTCCTGGACCCCTTCGTCGGACAAGCTTTCGCCGACGATCGCTCGGCAGACCGCGCGTTCCTTATTGCTGGGCTTCCGCGAGAGCGCCCGGCGGTAGACCAGGTCGATCATGGCGTCCGGGCCTTGCTTGCCGTGCAGCTCGATGAGCTGTGAAGCGCCGGCCTTGATCAGGTCATTCAAGGCCTGGCCGTTGGCAAGGTCAAGGGCCTGCAGCGTCGTGAGCTGCTGGGGCCGGCTGGTGACGACCTGCTCGCGATTAGGTCGGCCCAGCGCCCGCTGCAAGAGGTCGCTGGTGAACATCCCCGCGCGCGAGCCGGGCTCGGTACTCACTGCGCCCACCGCCTGCTCCAACTGCGACGCGGGCAACGACGCCTTGGTGCTCGGCGTCTGCGTCACCTGGCGGATCGCGTCGACGAACTGCTCGGCGGTCATGCGCTTAACCATCGGCCCGGTGTAGACAAACTTTGCGTCAGGCTCGGGCTCCTTCGGGGCCGAGATGGCCTGCGACTGATACGCCTGCGAAGTCACGATCAGGCGCATCGTCGACTTGAGGTCGTAGCCGTTGTCAGACAATTCAACCGCGAGCAGGTCCAGCAGGTCCGCGCTCCAAGGCTCGGTCTGCATCGCGTCCACCGGGTACACAATGCCCCGGCCCATCAGCAGGTGCCAGAGCCGGTTGACCATCGTACGCGTCAGGCGCCCGTTTTCCGGGCTGGTCATCAGGTCCGCCAATTGAGTGAGGCGTTCTTTCTGCGGCGCCTCGGCGTCGATCTGTCCCAACTCGGGGAAGAGCCACGCGGGCTTGGCAAACTTACCGGTGGGCTTGTCGCAGCGGTTGATCTCCACCGGCTCCTGGGCATACACCGCCGCAAGGCTGTACGCCTCATCGAGCGTCCAGCGGTCGATGAAGCTGTCGTGACACGATGCGCACTTGAGGTTCATCCCCAGGAACACCTGCCCGACGTTCTGGGCGAATTGCACCTCGCGGGTCTGGCTGGCGTTGACGTTGCCGCGCCACTGGATGCCGTTGATGAAGCCTTCAGACAGCCCGGTCGGCGGGGCGAGCAGCTCACGCGTGAACTGGTTGTAGGGCTTATTTTCAAGGAGCGACTGATAGAGCCAGTTGGAGATGGACTTGCGCCCGCCGTCGATATAGCCCGTGCCCTTGTAGTCGTTGCGTAAGAGATCGTTCCAGAACGTCAGCCAGTGCCGGGCATACCCGACGCGATCACCAAGCAGTTGATCGGCGAGCTTGCTGCGCTTGTCCGGGTCTTTGTCGGCGACGAAGCGCTCGAGGTCTTCCGGGTCCGGCAGCAGGCCCACCAGGTCCAGCGACAGCCGGCGGTAGTAGGCCGCGTCATCAATCACCGGCGGGGTCTTGACCTTGTGCTCTTTGAGATACGCGTCGATGATCCGGTCCACCGGGTTCTCTCGGCCTTTCACTGCGGCCGGCAGCTCCGGACGGCGCGGCTTCATCGGTGGCTCGTACGTGCTCTTGGCAAACGTGAAGCCCTCTTCCCACTTCATCCCCTGGTCGATCCACTGCCGCAGCGTGTCGATCTCCGCTTTGCTTAAGCGTGCCTTGGTCTTGGGCGGCATCTGATCCTGGGGGTCGGCCGACTCGACCAATTCAATCAAAAGCGACTTGGCCGAGTTGCCCGGCTCGACGGCCTCTGCATCGAGGATCAACGAACGGGTGTTGATCGAGAACCCGCCCTTGGATTGATCCGCGCCGTGGCACTCGTAGCAACGGCTCATGAGGATCGGGACGACCTTGGTATGAAAGTCGACCGGGGCGACATCCTGGGCCGCGACCGGCAGGGCGGCGAGGAACAACAGACCGGTAAAGACGAGCAGTCGTGTCATGTCAACTAGTTTAGCCAATGAAGATGCGGTCGGTCACGCGGGCCCGCCGCCCGCTGCATCAATTTAGACGCGAGGCATTGGGGCGCATTAAACCGCACCTGCGGCGAATCGTGATGAATCTCAGTTCGGGAAGAGCATGTACCGCGGGCCGCCGCCGGGGTCCGAAATCACCTTCGTCCAGTCGTCGTCCGTCATGGCCGAGCTGGCCTCGGCGATCCTGACCTCGGCCGACCCGTCGTCATACGCCCAGTTGGTGTAGGTCCGCCCGCCGACGGCATAGACGCGGGACATGTCATTATTGACCCGCTGCATCAGCGTGCCCGGCTTGGGGACGTGGTTGGTCGTGATGCCCGGCCAAGGGGCCCGGTTCGAGTGACGCCCGGTCTGGCCATCGGGATAAACACAAGGCACCCAGCTGTTGTCGTCCGCAGAGGTGTCAGAAATCAGGATGTTGCTCTTGTAGGTCGTGCCGTCACTGAGGTTGATGATGTAAGGGTCCCCGAGACGCAATCGGTTGCCCGGGTTGTAGGTGTGTCCGCGGTTGGCCCACTCGCGCAGCCCGCCGTGGAAGCTGTAGGTCGTCCAGCGGTCGTTGCTGTGGCCCTTGCCGTGGGTCGTGCAGCCGTGCAGCGCGCCCGACCCGTGATCGCCGTCGTACATCGGGCAGCACCAGACCGCGATGTTTTTATCCATGTATTTGCCGAGGATTTTGTCGAGGTTGCCATCGACCGTCGGGTTGATGTACATCCGCGCCGCCCAGCGGGCCCACATCGGCTCGCTCTGCGTGTTCTTGCTGATCAGATTGCCGGGATAGATCCCGCGGTCCGGGTAGTACTCTTTGCTGTCGGTGCAGTACGCCGTCGTCGCGATCACAAACTGACGCTGACGGTTGATGCACAGGAAGTTGTTCGCCTCGTAGCGAGAACTACTCAGGACCGGCAGCAGGATCGAGATCAAGAGCGCAATGATCGAGATCACGACCAGAAGCTCGATGAGGGTAAACGCCTTACGCATGCTCCATTCCTTCAAGGTTCGCGCCAGAGTGGCGATATCTCTTAATCGATAGTCGGCATCTTTCAAGCAATACTACCAATTATAGTGCATGAATCCTCGATTTTTAAGAATTGTTTAGCTTCACAACGTGACAGTCCGACCATTCGCAGGCCAATGCCGATGTAAAATTAGTAAAGGCAATAACTTGCGCTTACGCTTGTTGCGATAACCCGTCGGCTGCGTTCCTGATGTTCCGCTTGGCGGATCGCTTACGGGGCTTGTTGCGTCCGCTGGTTCCAGAGGATCTGCGTGCCGTCTTTGCCGGCGACGACGATCTCCAGGTCGCCGTCGGCGTCGAGGTCGGCCGTGCGGATCTGCAGGCCAATGCCGACCGTGCCCTCGGCGATGACGTGGCGCTGAAACGAGTCAAATGTCTCATCCCATGTGTAGTACACCAGCATCAGCGGGTCCTTCGCGCCGGGATCTTTGCCGTTGTGGGCGAAGAGGCGCTTGCCGGTGATCAGTTCATCCCGGCCATCCCCATCCAGGTCCGCCAGGTGGATGGCGTGGGCCTGCGACCAGGTGTCGTCGAGCTTGACTTCCTTGAAGCTGAGCTTGCCATGCTCGCCGACGCCTTGGCCAAGCCAGACGAAGACGCCGTAGTTGTGCGGGTTACCCCAGATGAGGTCGTTGACCTTGTCGCCGTTGACATCGCGGACGAGCATGGGGCAGGAGAACTGGCGGTCCCAGTTGGCGTGATAGGTCCAGGACTGCGTGTAGATATCGCCCTCGGGTCGTTCGTACCAGCCGCTGCCGACGAGGATGTCCTCTCGGCCGTCGTTGTTGATATCGCCAAACCCGATGCCGTGGCCGTTGGTATCACCGATCTTGTGGCCGGTGAGCTGCGTTTCCTTGCCTTGACCCGTCAGACGCCAGACCATGAGCGGGGCGTTCTTGTTCCACTGGTTGGCGATCCACTCGGGCTTGCCGTCGGCATCGAGATCGATATTCATCAAGACGCCGATCTCGTTGGTCTTCTGCCCGGTCTCTGCGAGCAGGCGTTTGTCCCACATCATGCCGCGCTCCAGGGCCTGTTTGCCTGGGTTGCGGTACCAGAAGACTTCGGTCATCGCAAAGCCACCGGAGACGACGTCGGCAAAGCCGTCGCCATCGACGTCGTAGGCGTGCTCGCCGTTGGAGTGCGTGTAGCCGTTCCAGTCTTCGAGCAGTCGCAGCGGCCGGGGGACCCACGCCGCGTCCTTGTCGGCAGGGTTGCGGTACCAGTTGCGACCCGCGGAGATGTCGAGCTTGCCATCGTTGTCAAAGTCTGCGACGGCCACGCCCTCGTTCGCGTCCACCGCCAGCAACTGCACGGAAAAACGCACCGGGTGCTCGGCAAGGGCGGGCGCGGTGTGCCAGACAAGCAAGACAAGCGACAGGGCGGTAAAGAGTTTTTGCATGATGTACATGCTAACGGCTTGTCTTGAATCTGTATACGCCGACTTGCTGCCGTATCTCTTCCAGCCCAGCATGACAACAACAGCCGGCGACGCTACGCGTCGCAGTCGAATCGCGACACGTTAGTCACGCTTCGCCGGCGACGCGTAGCGTCGCGGGTATTGCTTCGGTCACTCATACGTAAATGTCGCCGTGATCGTCGCGTCCGTGTCGCTGGAGAGGCGGACCCAGTGGGCGTTGAATTCATCGAAGAATTCGTGTTTCTTCGGTCTGTCCGGATAGACGTCCAGTTGGCCGCAATGGTGCCACTGCCCTGTCCCGCTCGGGTCGACCTCGATGTTGACGATGACTTGTTTGTCTGCATGCAGCGTCAACGACTTGTGCTTGTAGCCGTACATGAGGTAAGGGTCGGATGGCTCGCCGGCTTTTACTGCGGTGTTGGTCCAAGGTCCGCCGACGCCGACGGGCTTACCCATCTGCCAAAGCTCATCGACCACACCGACCCACACCGCCGCCTTGCCGTCGGCACTCCTGATGATGCGATCACTTTTCGCGTTCGCGTCGATGCCGGTCAGGACGATGAGCCCGCGCCAACTGCAGAAGTCGTGGATACGCAAAGGGTGGCAAGCGATGGGGCGGATGTGGCTGAATCCCCCGGCGTTGCGAGCGGGCAGTTCGTAGAACGTGCCGGCGATGTTGAGCATGTCACGCTCGGTCGCTACCTCGCGCACGCGCCGGGCAAAGCCGAGCGCACCGCCAAAGGGCTTGTCATCGGCAGCACCGGGCGCGATCGGCAGGCGATAACGCTTGCCGTCTTCTTCAACCAGGATCGATCGGCCCTCGCGCTTGAGCGGGATGGCGTCGGTGTCCGGTGCCGCCGCCTGCTGAGTCTGTCCACGCCGCTGGGCATCGTCGCTGAGAACGAGTTCGAGCTTATCGCTAAGCAAATAAAACGGCTGCTCATTACTGCCGCGCTGCAGCGCGATCAGCCCCAACGGCAGGTCGTCGCCGCCGAGCGATCGCATCACGCCGCCGAGGTCTTGCACGGTGTCGGCCTTCGCAAGGCCAGTAAAGATCGCGGCGGGCTCGGAAGTGCGTTCGTCGTTCTTTGCACAGTGCAGCCAGGCGGTTGCCCGGGTGGCATCTTGCTTCGGCGTGATGCGGAGCCACTGCCCGGTTTCCTGCTGCGAAAAGGAATAACCGCGGTAGCCGTTGGGCGGGACGACGATCTCTTTGAAAAAAGTCCATGTGTTATTGCCGGCCTTGTCCAGCTCCAGGACGAACGTGACCGGCTCGCTGCCACGGTGGGCCAAATGGACGATGCGGTTGTCATAGCCAGTGATCAGGTAAGGCTCGCTGGTGGTCTGGGCTTTGACGTCCTCCTCAAGCCAGAGGCCGCCGGAACCGATCGCCGGGCCAAGCTCGCTGAGCTGCTCGGGCTTGACGAACCAGAGGTTCGAGTTGGATCGCATCGGCGAGCCTTTCTCAGCCTTGAACGATCGCTTGTTGAGGAACTCGCTCTTGGCCGAGTCATCGCAGCCGAGCACGACGTAGTCGCCCCAGCGTGCGAAGTCGCCGACGACTTTGAGGTAGTTGCTGCGTGGGTAGATGCCGGCCGAGTTGTTGACGCGAAAGGTTTTCGGGAACTTCCAGAACGTGCCGTGCATGGTGGCGAGGTAGTCGTCGCCTTCGCCGATCTCGCGGATGCGGGGCCACTCGGTGTTCCAGCCGTGGGCGCCGTCGTAGGAGAAGCTCGCCTTGGGCAATCGGTAGGTGTGCCACTGGCCCTCATCCAACAGTAAAAGCAGCACGGACTTGTGGTCCCAGCCCAATGCCCAGATGGGGTCAGTTTCCTTGTCGTTGCCGTGGATCCCGCCGGGGCCGGTGACTTCGGTGAACTGTTCGCGGATGAGTAGTTGCCAGTCCTTGCCGGGGCCTTGCCAATGTGCCAGCGCGCCCGAGGGTGTGGTCGGATCGCGCTTGGCCGCCTCGCCGTGTTCGCCGTTGTTGGCGTAGTAGAGTTTGCCGCCGCCGGTGTACGCGCCCTTGCCGTGGTAGCCGGGCAGGGCGGAGTTGATCGCATCGGGGTAGTTCGTGGCACCTTTGTTGGCGTTGGCGTCATTGATCCAGCACGTGACGCCCAGCGTCTTGACGTCGACCTCGTACAGGCCTTCTTCCATCGTGGCGATGTAGAGTTTGCCGGCCGGATCGGTCAGATGCCGCGCCGTCGCCGTGGGTCGGCCGGGCATCGCGGTGTAGGGGATCGTGCGGACCTTGCGGTCCTGATCGATGAAGTAAGGCCCGATGTTCAGTTGGCTCGACTCGCGGTGGATCATCCGGTTGGCGGGTGTGCCGCCTATGGACTCTGGCCGAATGATCTGTTCGAGCGTCGGCGTGATCTCGTGGAGCTTGTCGTCCGAGCCCATGGGCATGTGCGGCGCGTAGGTGACGACCCACAAACGATCCGCCCAGGGGACCACCACGCCGGTGCCGCACTCGCCCTGGTTATTGAACATCGCCAGGTGCGGGTAGATGCCGGCGATTGCGGGGCGCTGCGTGTTGGCGACTTGCGTCTGAGATAGCGCTTGGCCGGGATTGACCAGCAGGATCAGCGCAACAAGACACAAGAAAAACCGTCGAAGGCAGTGCAACACGCGTGTCTCCAAGTCGGGTTGTAATCAACCTGATGGTAACCGGGTGTTTATAGAAAAGCTGCCTAATGATCGGCGTGATCCTATTAAAGACTTAGGCAAGGCAACCGGGAGGGCGAGGCTCCTGCCGAGCCGAGAGTCGCAGAAAACTCGCGGCTCGGCAGGAGCCTCGCCCTCCCAAAGGCGCGTCAATCGATTGCTGTTGTCGCCGCTATGAGCCCTCACTGCGTGGGCATGTCGACGTAGTCCTTGGGCGTCCAGTCCTTGGTCCAGTAGAGCGACCAGAGGTTTTCAATCGGCACGGGTTTGGCGCTGCTGTCGGCAAAGACGACGTTGCACTTACTCTGGTGTCGGCCGGAGGCGAAGGTCCGCATGCCGCCTTGGTTGAGCAGGTGCGGCTTCACGAGCGACGGCGGGGCGGGGTCGTTTTCCTTGGGCCACTGCGAGCGCCACATGCCGTCGCCAAAGAGCGGCGCATCGCTGGTCTTGTCGACCTTGTCGAGCGTGCCGTAGTTTTTGCCCGCGATGAATCCGGTGCCCTCGGAATAAAACCACGCGTTGAATGAGTAGCTCGCGACCCAGGGCACCTCGGGATAGTTGCCGCGGGCCTCGCGCCAGGCACTGCTGGCGGTGCCGAACCACACGCTGCCGGTGACGAGGTTGGACTCATCGACCTGCGCCGCCTCGGGGCAGAGGCGCTGGTCTTCTTCAAAGCCGTAGTCCAGCAGGCTCAGCACCCAGAAGTCCTCGGGCTTGGCGTTGGCCCCGCCGACGGGGTAGGGGTGGCCTTTATAGTTGCGGTCCACCGAGCGGGCGGTGTAGGCCTGGCCCAGTGAGCGGACGTTGGCCAGGCACTGCGTGTTGCGGGCCGACGCCCGCGCCTGGCTCAGCGCCGGGAGCAGGATCGCAATCAATAGCGCGATGATCGAAATCACCACCAGCAGCTCGATCAGGGTAAACGCACGGGCTCGAAGCATGGCAGGCCTCCAGAACAGAGCCTCTGAAGCAAGACGCACATGCTTACTACCGACCGAAACCGGGCGGAACTGGACATCAATTCCGAAATTTCATGCAAACAGCCCGTACGGCAGTCGATTTACCCTTAGGCGCGTTGCCTTGATCACGGCTTCCGCAGGTCAAAGCACTTCATCTCGTCCTGGTCGCGGACGATCAGCCGGCCGTCGGCGATCGACAAGGGGGCCCACGCCTGCTTCTGCTTCGTTTCCGTCGCCTGGAAGCTGCTGATGACCTTGAAGCCCTCGGGGCTCGGGTCGATCAGGTACACGATCCCGCCCTCGGCGTCCTGTACGATCAGCTTGCCATCGACATACAGCGACGCGCCGCGACCAATGAACGGCTCCTCGCCGGTGTTCCACACCACCTTGCCCGTCGCCGGGTCGACACACGCCAGGCCGGCAAACTTCCGCCGGGCGCCCCGGCTCGTGTCGTTCTCGGTGTGGTTGATGTAGAGGTGATTGCCGATCGCGATGGCCGGGTGGATCTGGCTGCCTTCAACAGTGCGGTAGAGGTCCTGAACCTTGAAGCCGTTGCCATCGCGCGTGACCTTCAACATGACCGAGCCCATCTCGTAGCCCTGCGTCACCAGCACGCGCTCGCCGTCGGGCAGCACCGTCACCGGCGTGATCGGGATCTTGCCGCCTTCATAGCATGCGTGTTCAAACAGTGTCCCGCCGGTCTTGGGATCGATGAAGTAGAGGTTCTTGACGTTGCGAACGACGATGCCCTGCACGCCCGCGATCGTGCGCAGGTGTGGCGAGCAGTACATGCTCGAGTCGCCGAAGGCCTCGGACTCCCACACGACCTTGCCGGTCTTCTGGTCAAAGGCGATCAGCCCCGGCGTCTCGCGCGCGGGGCTTGCCACGACGACCACATCACCGACCAGAAGAGGGTTCATGCCGTAGCCCCAGTTCTGTGGCTCGCTGTCGTCCTTGTCCGGGTAGGCCTCCAAGAGGTTGACCGACCAGGCGACCTTTTGTGTCTTGCGGTCAAAGGCGTAGAGGTGGCCCAGTTCGCCGGTGGTGAAGATGTGCGTCTTCGTCACCGCCGGTGTACAGCGCGAGCCCTCGTAGCCGACGCGGCCGACCGCTTCGTAACGGTAGCGCCACAATTCCTCACCCGTCTCCAGGCTCATCACACGCAGCACATCCGCCTCGCCCGCCACGCGGTCGAGCATGATCACCTGGCCATCGACGATCGCCGCCGCGCCAAAGCCCGGCCCGACCTCGATCCGCCACTTCTCCGCAGGCCCCGCCTCAGGCCACTTCTCCAGCAAACCCTTTTCAGTCGACACCGAATCGCCCGTGGGCCCCAGGTACTGATGCCACTGGCTCAGCGCCGACGAAGTTCCCAGGCACAGCACAGACAACAGCACGGCGGTACGCAAACGCATGATGGACTCCTGTAAAAGTTGACAGCATCATACCGACGACCTGCAGCCCGCCGCTTTACAAACACATGAAACCTTCAAATAAAACACACGAGCCCGCCTCTAGCCCAAACACTGGCACACCGCATGCCCTGCGCCTGCCCGCTTAGGCGTACGCTGCGGGGTCGACTCGGCGGCAACGTGAACGTACGTCAAAAAGGCGCCGCGGCCTCTCGGCACGCGGCACCCGAAGGAGGATAAAGGGTTCAAATCCGATTACGCACGGCGACGACGGGCGATCATCAGGCCACCGAGGCCCAGCAGCGCCAGGCTGGCAGGCTCGGGCACGGCTGCGCCGCCGCCGGGCCCGGTGAAGGCGGCGAAGGC